>JAOPZQ010000285.1 GCA_025964075.1 Solirubrobacterales bacterium
GCGGCTACGCGACCGAGCTCGCGCGGGCAGCGCTCGCCCGCGACGACATCACCGATGTGCCCCCGCCGGCGGCCGAGGCCGGAAGGTGCCTCGGCCGGCGGAAGCGCAGGGTCACGGCTCGACGATCATGCTGTCACCTCCCCTCGGCTCCAGGGACAGATGAGGTACGGGCGATGCACCGCGTCGACCACCGTGGTGATGCCGCGCGGGCCCATCAGGTCAGCGACTGCGCGCATGGCTTCACCATCTCCACGTTGACGAGCAGGTAGTCGATTCGCGGTCGATGCAGACCACGAAGTAGAACGGGCCCGGTCTCCCGGCTGTAGGGCGCACGTGTGGGCGACGAAAGGCCCACCTCGGGGACATAGCCGGGAGTGAGCACGTCGTGTGGGCAGGCACCAGGGTCTCAGAGACCTCGAGCGCTTGGCCGTTCTCGAGCACAGTCATCGTTAGGAAGACCCGCCAAGTGCTGCAGCGGGTTTCAGCGTCTGCGACGGTTGGGTGCCCGCTTACGCGACCGGGCTCCTGCCGACGCGACGCCGTGGCCCACCCTGACAGTTCACGTGGCTGCTTACGGGCCCGTGGTCGACCCGAGGATCGCGCGCAGACCAGACTGCTGGCGCTTGAGGGAGCGCCCGCCTACGGGGCGCCGACTCGGCCCAGGAAGTCGCTCAAGGACGTGCTGTCACGCGCATGGCGTTAGCGGCCGAGCGCAGCTCGCTTGAGGCGCTCGAGGCATGGGTCGTGCTGCTTGCCAGCCCGTTGACGTGCTGCGGCATGCCGAGCGGCGCAGCCGCCGTAGCCCCGAGCAAGGGCTTGCTGCTCGATCAGCCGCAAGCAGGGGTCCGACACTGGTCCGCCCTGCGGACCACGTTCACCCGGGGTGGTGTTGAACCAAGCTAGACCGTAGTCTGATGGCGTTGCACTACTTCGGCGACGTCCCGCTTCCCACGAACACACAGCAGCTCGGCCTCGCGGCAGGGACGGTCAAAGTCGGCCTTCCACGCGGCAGCATCCGACCCCCAGAGTTCGCCTCATGAGGCCCATTCGCGATATTGACGATCCGCGCCTGGTCAAGGCGCTCTCCCATCCGCTTCGGGTTCGGATCATGGGCATTCTCGAACATCGCACCGCTACGCCCAAGCAGCTGGCTGATGCAGTCGGCGTCAACCTCGAGAACGTCGCCTACCACGTACGCACGCTCCGAGATCTCGGACTCATCAAGCTCGAGCGGCGCGGCCGAGTGGGCGGGGCTGTGGAGCACTACTACAAAGCAGTCGAGCGTCCTCGGGTAACCGCCAAGGCTTGGGAGCGGATGCCGGATATCTCTCAACGAGCGATGATTGGCGCAGCGCTTGAGCAGCTGGGCGCGATCGTGTCCGCCGCCGCCTCGGAGGGTCGATTCTCACGACCGCAGAGCCACGTCTCGCGACGGCCGTTAGTGCTAGACAACGAGGGCTTTGCCGAGGCCTCCAAGGTCCTCAGCTGGGCTCTTGACGAACTCCTCGCGGTCGAGAAGCAGGCCAAGAAGCGGATTGAAACGGGGGCCGAGGAGGTACCCACCACAGCAGTGACGCTGCTGTTTGACACACCTCAGGCTATCGGCCCGGAGCCACGATCCCGCCCGTCGCGGCGCCCGCACCTCGCTCGGTCCTCCGGAAGCTAGCTCAGTCGCGGCCTCGGTGTAGTTTCTGAGGCCCCGGGCATCCTTGGAGGCTGGTTGGTGCCGAAGCCGCCAGTCCGAAGGAGGACAACGTCCTGTTCGCGGGCCAGAATGTGCCAGAAGAGCGAGGAGACCCGCGGATGGCGCCGATGGCGGCCATGAACGCTGCGGCGGTCTGGACATTGGCGCCGGAACCGTCATCAAGCGCAGGACCTGTGGCCATTGCAGAGCCAGCCGGGCGATCTCGCGATCCAAGATCACGATCTCGGCATCGAGAAATCGATCTGGCGCGACAGCCCTCCAGCGTCAAGCGCCTATCGGTCGGCAGCTCGAGTCCGGCCAGCCAGCGACGGCCGGTCTCGCCGAAGCAGTCAGCCACGGGCGGACGGTCGCAGAGGTTTGTGCGACAGGGCCTGACCCCATGGGCCGCGTTCTTGGCGCGGGTCCGGGCCCGCACGAACCAGCCGGCGATAGGCGTGCTCGGCTTGCTAGTGGGCCTTCTCGGAATGTTTGACCGGAAACGTCATCAGGCGGCGATCTGGTGACGGGCTTCGAGGAGGCGGATGCGTTTGTCGCGGTGGGGCCCGTTGCGGTGCTTGACGTGCCGCGCGAGCGCCCAGGCGAAGGCGCTCCAGTCGGCGTAGTCGGCGTTGTTGACGACGAACTCGCTGATCGGGAAGAAGTGGCACTCCACGGGGTTGAGGTAGCTGGCGTAGGTCGGGGTCGGCACGAGCTCGATGCGGTTGGCGGCCGCGAAGGCGCGGATGTCCGGCGTCCAGTTGGCGCTGAGGTTGTCCTGGATCCAGTAGATCCGCCGACGAGCCGTGATCGCGGCGCGGATCTGGGTCATGAACGCGAGGTTGTCGCTGCCGCGCCTGCGGGACCTGAGGCGCACGCGCAGGCGGTCCTCGTGAACGTCGTAGGCGCCCATCACGTAGCGGACACCGTGGCGGCGGTGGTAGGTCGCGCGCTGACGCTCGGGACGTCTCTTGGGAGCCCAGCCGGCTCCGGCCATCGGGCGCAGGCTGATCGGGCCCATCTGGTCAAACGCGATGACTGCCCCGCCGTCGGGCGGCGGCGAAGCCCGGAGTTCCAGGACCCGGGCGGCCTTGGTCTCATAGTCGGGATCGGGGCTGGCCTTCCAGGAGCGGGTGCGCTGAAACGACAGGCCGGCATCGGCCAGGACGCGGCCCAGGTGCGCCGCGCTGATCTCGACGATGTGCTGCTCAGCGAGATGCTCGGCGAGCCTGGGCAGCGACCAGCGCGTCAACGCGGCCCCCTGCGTGTCGGGGCGGGCACCGGCCACCGCGACGATCCGCTTGCGCTGCTCGTCGGTGATCCGGCGGGGACGCCCGCCCCGATACTCAGGGTCCAGCGAGGCCATCCCTCGCTCGTTGAAATCGTGGATCACGCGACGCACGTGCGACTCGTCGGTCATCCACATCGCCGCGATCTGCGGCACCGAGTTACCGACGTTGGACGCCAGCAAGATCGCCGCGCGCTCACGTGTCGCGAAATGCTTGGCCTTCTTGGCCCGGCCCTTCAACGCCGTCGCTTCGCCATCAGCCAACGGCCTGACAAACACCTCCGCGGGACGCACCCTCACCTCCACAGGTCGGATGCATCCCCATTCGCCGCCCGCGGCGAGTTTCCGGTCAAACGTTGGGCGAAGGCCCACTAGACGACCGCGTGTTCGGCTTGGCGCTGGTGGGCCTTTGGATGCGCGCGTCCGGTCGCGGAGCGACCCTGGTGCGGCGGTAGGCCGAGCCTCAGCTCGAGGCGACGGATCTCCTCGCGCACCAGCGCGGGACGCGCGAACGCGTAGGCCTGGCCGCGGCTGAGCAGATGCCACGCGATGAGGACGAGCTTGCGGGCGGTCGCGATGTTCGAACCGCGGCGCGCCGCGATGCGCTGATGAAATGCGCGCAATGGACGGGCGGTGCACGCGGCGCGCCAGCCCCTTCGACGAGCAGGCCGCGGACGTCGGCGGGGCCTTGTTTGCTGATCTGGCCGTGCTTGGCGGGCTCGTGCCGCACTGACGCACGCGCGGGTCCAGGCCGAGATAGGCGACCAGCTGACGCGCGTCCTAAAGCGGCGGATGTCACCGATCGCGCCGAGCAACGCGATCGCGGTCACGAGGCTGACGCCGGCGGCGTCATCCGCCTCCGCGCGTCCGGGTCGCTGATCGTGTCGGCTCCCAGGATCTTGTCGAGCTGCTCGAGCTCGCTGCTGGTGAAATCGATTTGACGCAGTCCGGCCTGCACCGTCAGCTGCTCGTCGATGGCTTGGTGGTCCTACACCGAGGTCTACCTGATCCCTCTGGCCACGATCGCCGGAGCGCCCCGCTCGGCCCGATCAGCCGAGCGGGGCGCTCCCGGAAGCGCGCGCGAGCGGTCCGCTCAGGAACAGACCGCCGCTCGACGGAGATGGCCGCTTCGCGGGCTTGGTCGGTAATGCGCCGGCGACTCGCACAGCCGGCGCAGAATCGAGCTACTTCGCGGAACCGTGGCGCGGCCGCAGACCGGTCCAGTTCTTGGCCAGAGCCCCCTCGGCGATCAGCTTGCGACCGGCCGGTACAGACCCGTCGGATCGACGTTCAGCGTCTTGCCCAGCTCACTGAGGGTGATGCCAGGGCGCTCAGAGACAGGCGAACGATGTCGGCCTGGCGGCCACCCGAGCCAGAAGCAGCACGCGAGCCGCCCCGCGGAGGTTTACGCCGGACGCCAATGCTGCTGGCCGACCGGCGTCGAGCGCTGGTACGGAGGTGGGGCCCGATGTCGCAGCTTTGGAGGTGCCGATCGTCTTCTCTGTCTGGGCGGAGGCGATGCCAAGACGCTCGGCCCCCTGGCGCAACTCCTCATACTCTGCGGCAAGCGGCGCCAGTTCCGCGAGGCGCTCCTGCGCCTGACGCAGCTCATCGAGCACTGACACATCTGCTCCCTGCGGAGATTGGACGCAACAGATTCACTGGCCCCTGAGATACCACCATTGTGGCCACGGTGGCCACAACGCTTGCATCTGGCGTCTCCGCGTCGCAACTCGAGCGGGCTGAGTACCTTGGCCACGGGCGTGCGAGCGATCAGCAGTCCGGATGATCCATCGGCGACGGTGCCTCGTGGGAGCGGCGCTCAAGCCCGCCAAGCGCACGCGGGTAGATGAGGCGCGGGACCGCGACGCTCCGGGCCTTGGCCTAGGCTCTAAGCCAGTCGTCGCGCCAGTGCCGGTGCTCGCGACGCCCCTCTGGGGCGTCAACTTGCCCGCGCTAGAGACCGAGTCCTCGCCGCATCGGGGCGCCGCAAATGGGTTCCGGCTCGCGTCGTCGTCCTCGTACCCGATCGTCCGCGGCACTTGAACTTGAGGACACTTCAAGTACCGTAGTGGCATGGACTTCGGGACTCAGATCCGCGAGTTGCGCCTCGAACAGGGGTTGACCCAACGCGATCTGGCGGACGCCGCGGGGCTCAATTACTCCTATATCTCCAAGATCGAGAGCGGCCGGCTCGCGCATACGCCATCCTCGCGCGCCGTCGCCGCATTGGCTCGAGCGCTGGCTGTAGATGAGCTGGAACTGCTGGGATCCGCCGACAAAGTGCCCGAGGCACTAGCGCCGATGCTTGCCAACCCGGAGGCCGTCAGCTTCCTACGCAAGGCCGCGACACGCGTTCAGGCTCCCGAAGATTGGCGATACCTCAGCCGTCTTCTCGATGAGGTGCCCGTCGGGCAGGAGGTGGCCTCATGAGCCGGACGAGTCTGTCGCAGCGTTACCGCAGCACCTCGCGCGTGGCCAGCGTGCTAGATGCCGGAAGCGCGTATGTCGAGACGTCGCGGGCCAAGAGCCCGTTCGAGTTCACCGGCGAACCGACCGCTCCAGGTGAGGTCTCGCCAGGCGAACTCGCCGACATGCTTGACGCGCTTGCGGGGCTTCTGGACCGGCATCTTGCACGCCGAGCGGATCCGAGGGTGGCACTGCGCGTCCCGCCGGAACTGCTGGAAAGCATACGCGGACGGCTTGAAGACGAGCCCGATCTGCCGCGCCTGCTGGCTGTCGCGGCCGACGAGCTCCGAGACGCCGGCCGAGTGGCGGGACCGCCGGCCGAAGCTCTCCGGTCGGCCGCCTCGGTGGCAGACGCCGAGGTGGAAGCGGTCTATCGACGTCTGACCAGCCGCTAGGGCTTGCACCCGCACGTCCTGCGGGCGCACGCCGCCGAGCTGTGCGACCGCTGCCGCTGGATCGCAGACGAGCTCGACCGTCGTCGTCGGCCAGAACTCGAGCCGCAGCTCAGCGACGCCCAGACGGAGGTGCAGCGGCTGGCTGAGCAGCTCGAGACGCTTATCGACGGCGACATCGACGGGCCAGCCGAGCGTGCGTCGGCGCTCAGTGTGCTACGCACGGTGGGGCGAGAGCTTGAGCTCCAGGGAGCACGTTTGGCGCTGCTGCTGCGCGCGGGAGCCGCCGAGCGCCGGGTACGCCGTTTCGTCATCGCCTTGGCCGAGGAAGTCGCCTGGCCACTTACGCCACCGCTGGTCAGCTGCGCCTCCAGCGCTGGCTGGTGGGCGGATCCCGAGCCGGGTCTCATCTACCTCCCGGCCGGTGAAGAGCGTCGCCTCCTTGGCCTGCCGGACCTTTTGCACGAGATGGCCCATTCCCTGTACTCGGACCGCCCGGAGACGCTGGTTGGCGACTTCCTGCCCCTGGTCGCCGACTACGTCGAGGCAGATGTTCCCTCGGGAGCCCCGTATCCGCCGGGCTTCCCAGACCTTGTCTACAAGGGCTGGATCGCCTGGCTGATGGAGTTCACTTGCGACCTTGTGGCCGCTTACGCCTGCGGTCCGAGCTTCGCTTGGCAGAACCTGCGCCTGGCGGCGACAATGAGCCGCAACATCTTCCACCCCGTCCCGCCCAGCGCTCCGCAGCAGCACCCCGCCGACGCTGCACGGATGATGGCCATCTGCGCCATGCTCGACCTCACTGTCGGGCAGGAGCGTGCGCATTCGCTGCGGCGAGCCTGGGCCGACTATGAGCAGGTCGCTCCAGACACAGAGCCGCTCGCGTTCCGGTACGCCTATCCGGCCGCGCTGGTGCAGGAGCTGGCCGGGCGGGTGTATGCCGGGTGTCGCACGGCAGGCATCAAGGCCTTCCAGCAGGCGCCGCGCTGGCCGCCAAGCGCACTTGGACTGCTCGACCTTGCCTGGCGACGGTTCCTCAATCGCCCCGACGGTTTCGGCGCATGGGAGCGACGCCAGGTCTCGCTGTCGGCGGCGGTCTTCCGAGCGCCGTTCCGCTACTCCTCAGGATAGTCGTAGTAGGCAAAGCGCTCGTTGAGCTCCGGGGGGGCCGGAGCGCTGTCGGTGAGCTCGGCGCTGCGGCGCAAGGGGCCAACGTGCGGGGAGCCCAAAAGGCCGCGCCCGATGCCGATGGCCAGGAACATCGGCGTCAAGCGGTGGGCCGCCACCCAGCGATTGGACACCTCCTTGACGCTGGTGGCGGCCAGTCCGAGCGAGGCGTCGCCCAACCGGATACCCGAGGCCTGCAGGTCGCCTGACGCCTGGAAGTCGATCTCAGCCCCCTTGGTATCAGAGATCAGGATGGTGGCCGAGTCAGCCACCATCAGATGCGTCACGACGATCCACTCCTCACGCCAGAGACCCGCCTGATACCGACCCCACACCTCCTCCTGGAGCGACAACACGTCCTCCACCTGGTGCTGGACGCAGCCGAGGCATGAGAACACCGTCGCGTGCTCGCGCTCGAACTTGACCTTCACGCTGCCCTTGGCCTTACTGATCGCTCCGGTGGGATCCTCTGCGCTCGCCCCGGCGTGGGCAGCAATTGAGACCACACCGCGGGAGGAGTAGTCGAAGTCGATCGGCGATCCATCATGCCGGACGCGGAAGTCAATATTGAACGAGCGCACCGAGGACTGCGGGATGAAGGCGCGGTTGCGCATCACGCCGATGTCACCGAGGCGTAGTCCAGTCCCCGGAGTCCAAGCTGCGAGGTAGCCCAGAGCCTTGCGGATCTCTGAGGTGTACTGCTTGACGATGTCGGCCACTTCAGCCTCCAGATAGAGTTGGCCCCAGCCGACGCTATCCGCATCGGACGTTCCGCTGCAAGGGCCCTAAGCGTTGGCGATAGCCAGCCTCATCGGCGTCGCATCGACACGTTGTGGAGGGAGTGCCGTCAGCACCGGCACCCAGTCCACGGCGTTCGTCTGCGTCCGATAGCTCGACAACGACGCTGGCGCCACCAAACGCTGCAGGATCCTACAGCGTCGCGCGTCGGCGACTAGGCAGGAAGATCTCGTGCACGAACCGCAGAGCATGCTGCAGACGTCGGTAGGGCTTGCTCCACACGACTTCTTCTACTCCTCCGGCGCGGGGGACCGGCGTGCCGAGTGGGACCTCGTTCGTGGCGTACATCCGCCAGGCGATGCTCGAAGCTGGTGATCGCCGAGCGCCGCACTTTCGCCGTGACCGCGCAGGCCGCGCCCGACCTTGACTCGGAAAGCCTGACGGCCGCCCACGCGACCGAACGAGTTGCCGCTCTACCTGTGCGCCTTCGGGCCCGCCAGCGCCCGTGACTTCCTGTGGTGGTCGGGATCTCAAGCCGCGAGGCGCTGGGCGCATTCGCCAGCCTCCAGGGGAGTTGGTGCGCGTCAGCGTGGCTGGCCTGGGCGACGACCTGCTGCTTAGGGCCGCCGATCTCGAGCCGCTGCAGGGGCTGCAGGCAGACGACAGCCACCGCCAGGCGGTCAACGTCCTGGCCTACGAGGACCCGTCGATGAAGGGTTACTTCCCACCCGCCAGCGCTACGCCGAGCCGTCGCGGATGGCAACGCTGTTCAGCGACGTTTGGTGTTCAGTGGCTGGCAGGACGGTTCTGAGCGCGCAGCCTTTGACCGTCTCGAGGCCGCCAGGCGGCTGCAGGCGCTTGATCCCGACGAGCTCGTGCTGGTGCACGGCGACCAGATCACCGCCGTCGACGTCGACGACGTCGGGACGGCGACCCGGCCCACCTCCCTGCAGCTACTGGCGCTGCGTGACTACGACAACCGGCCCGTGGACTGGGGGCCGGGAGCCGGCGCCGGGCCAATCAACATGCTGCGGGAGCGCTACCCGGCCGACATCACCCACGTCGCCCTGTGGGGCGACAACGTCGTTGCGCAAGACGTCTACCCCAATGCCCCTGGGCTGTCGCGCCTGTCGATCTACCTGCGCGAGCGCACCGATCAGCGCGTCCGCTTCACCGCGCTCTACGATCCCACCGTGCTGGATCAGCTCGACGACCTGGAGGGGGTGCGCGCGGTGACCTACGGCATCCACAGCCACGAGAAGGTCGAGACCGCGCGGCAGGCCGGCCTGCTGGAGGCCTACGCGCCGCCGCGCTTCAACCCTTCAACCACTCCGTCGCTCACGGTGACGCTGGGCATTAGCCGGAACGGCCCCCGCGACCAATTCCTGGACCCCGACGTCTCGGACGAGATACTGGGTATGGCCGAGCGAGCCGAGCAGCTGTTCGACGCGCTGCGCGTGCGCGGTCGCAGCCGGACGCTCAAGACGCCTTCCGGCAAGCCCAAGACCGTGGAGCTCAACCTGCTGAGCCAGCGCGTCCAGGTACAGGCCGAACTGCCGCGTGCTCCCGAAGGCGGCAACCTGGCGGCGCGCCCGCAGGTTTACGGTGCCCTGCGCGATGCCAAGCGCGACCTCGCCGATGTGCTACAGGGTGCGGTCGACGCCGCGCTGCTCGTGGGCCACAGCTGACCGCCGTGCGCGCACGCGCACGAGTCCGACTGATCGTGGCTCTGCGGTTCTTTGACCGCCATGCCGTAGCCGTGCTAGCGGTGGAATGGCTCTTGCTCTTCGTCGCCTTGGTCGTGTGGGGCCAGCTCAGGAAGGGCCCAGTTCTGATCGCCGGCGCGACCGCCACTCAGCGGGTGGCCATCTTCGGACAGTTGGTCTCAAGCGGCGTGGCGGTCACCGCCGTCGCGCTGACCGTACTGGCCATCTTGACCGCGCTGCCCAACGCCGGGCGGGCCGAACAGCTGCGACAGGGTAGGGCGTGGGGACTGCTGGAGCGGAACGTGCTGCTCGCCGCGCTGCTGGCCTTTTTGACCACGGTGCTCGCGCTGCTGTGCACCGGCATCGACAACGTCAAGCATGGCAAGGAAACGCTCGAGGCCCTTCTTCTTGCCTGTGCCGTGGCGGGTGCTTGGGCGCTGCTGCTGGGCGGTAGCGCCTTCTCGCTGCTATTGGCCGACCTGCGCCGGCCACGCCCGGCCCAGCCGCCCGCCGGACGCGGCGCCGGGCCCGCTTGAGCGCGGTTCCGCCTTCGGCCCGCCGGTCGGGCGCGGCCAAACACCAAGGGCGAGGATGGCCTCAGCCAGGTCGCAACAGACGGAAGGCGGTGTGGGCGCAGCGCTCGGACCTAACAACAAGAGGCTCCGCGGGGGTGTTTGGCATGGTCGCCGCCGTGCGAAGACGCACGTGCGCTCTGCTAAAGGGTCGCGCGCACCAGCCCGCCGGCCCCAGGAAGCGACTCAGTCGCCTGTCAGTGCGCCTGCTACGCCTTCGGGTACTCGGACGCCATCCGGCTCACCCGCTTGCGCACCTCGCGCTTCTCCGTGGGCCGATCGGCCCCTGCGCTCAAGGTGTCGATCAGTCGTTCAATCGCGAGCGGCGGCGGTTGACAGGCGCCGCCGGACAACTGCGGCCATCAAGCGCCACCAGGTGCCGCCGCTCGTGCGGGACGCTTGGCCTGTGCGAAAAGGTCGCCGAGGGTTAGCTCTTGGCTACCCCAGGCCAAGTCGTGAGCGACGTCGGCTTGGAAGCGCTCAGACATCATTACCGCGAGCTCTGCCAGCGTGAGCGAGTCCACGCCTTCGACGGCCTTGATATGGACGTCAGGCCGCACCTCGTCGATCGCGACTCCGAGCGTCTTCGCGATCTCCTCCGCGAACGTCGACCACAGCCGCTCGTCAATCATGCGCGCTCCGATTCCAGCCCAGGGGGCATCCGCAGTCGCACTTGGGCAGCCTTCGGCGACTGTGCAACTGACAGCAGACTCTGGGCTCGATGGTCCCAGTTATCCCTGCGGATTGCGAGGATGAGCAGGTCCCACCACCGGCCGCCGCAGATGTAGTTGTCGCGAAGGCGGCCTTCGATCGTAAAGTACTTCCCCAGGCCGCTAGAGAATTGCTCGAAGTTGAAGGCCGGAACCTCCATGTAGAGGGTCTTGAAGTCCCAGCATTTGAAGAGGTACTCGACGAAGATTGCCGTGCCCAAGATCATCAGCGGCGAGCGCTCCCGAAGGTTGAACTTCAGGGCGGCGAAGTACGTGTGGCGATCCTGTTGCGAGGTGTTGTAGGCATACAGCAGACCTTGCGGCTCGTTGGTTCGCTTGCTGATGACGAGGAATTGTGCGAGCACGCCGTTCCAAAGCGTGGCCAACCACTGTTCGGGGCTGGGCGTGTGACCGCGAAACCGCCACCGCATGGCGGCTTCCCCCTGGGTTTCCATCATCTGTAGGGCGACGTAGTCGCCCGGCTGCACAGTCCTCAGGTAGACATGGCGACCATCGAGATTGGCGAAGTCGGGCTTCGGGGAATCCGACGCTTCCGCGTCAGCGATGCCACTGGGTGACCAGTGAAACTCGAATCCTGTCGATGTCATGGACGTCAGGCGATGTCCATGACGAAGTTGCGGGCGTGCGCTGTGGGCCTGCTCTGACCCTCGAGGGTACCGCTGACCCGCACCGACAGCACAGCCCGCCGCCCCGCGCGCCGTGCGGCAATGCGCACGGCCCGTCGTTGCTTAACGCTCACGGAGACCGTGATCGGAGAATACTCAGTCGTGCTCGTGCCGCGTAGTTCTCGTGTCACCACGGCCTGCTTGCCGACCAGGATCCTGACTTCCGCGCGATAGCTCGCCGGTGCTTCACTGCTTACTTGCCCGCGGAGGTGCGGTCCAAGGTGAACCGGCGTCGAAAAGCGGATGTGGAAGGGCGCCTTTCCTGGTGTAGGAGGCGTGAGGCAGCAGTCTGCGTTCCCGGTCCGCGGACTCGTCAAGGCGATCAGCGTCAATATGGCGCAGAGCCCGGTAACACGCAGCAGCGAGTTGTGGAATGTGGTGATCGTCATAATTGTATAACGGCTCGGGACCCCAAGGGTAGCGCTGGGGAGCGGCGGTCGCCACCCCCCAGACCTCTGCGCTTGCTGCTCGGCTAGATGCCGAGGCACGAGCGTTGGACGAAGACCCAATTGCCACTGCCGGCGGCTTGGTTGCGGTCTCGCACCATCACATACTGGCCCGACCCATCGGCAGCCGCGTACTTGGTGAAGTACCGCCACGAGAGGGTGTTCGCCGTTGTCTTGCGGATGGGATCCGTCGGGTTCTGCCCGGACAACCAGGGGCGGTAGTTCCCATACTCTTGGCAGTTGGCAGGATTGTTGAACGGCGTGCCTGAACACGAACTGGTGCCGCTGCACCCGTCGGTTTGGAGCGTGATGTCTGACTGGTTGTAGCCGGCGTAGGGGTAACAGTTGGCCCAATGGTCGGTGGTGTTGAAGGCCGAATCCGTGCCGACGCCGATCCATCCGCATCCGGCGTAGTTGCCGAAGATCTCGCCGCCGTCGTAGTAGCCCGTGTCGGTTGGGTCCGACTTGAGGGTTCGGTGCAGGTGCGTGCCGCTGGCGCAATTTCCGGTCGCGAAGCCGCTGGGCGCGTTGGCCACTGTCGCCCACGTGACCGAGCACTGGAACGTGCCGTCGGCCGGAACCGCTTGTGGAGTCGGCCCGTGGTGCGGCCCGGACTTTACCGGCGCGAGTTGCGGCTGTCGGGCCACGAGGTAGGCGTCACCCAACGCCACGCTCGGAAGCGCCGCCGGCGCGACGGCGGCGAGCGCGAGACCGGCCTTGATGCCGAACGACATCTCGCGACTGCGCGCAAGAAGGTCAAGGACCTCCTGCTTGAGAGGCCCGGGCAACGGCTCACTCATATCTGACTCCTGCTCGTCGAAGATGGGCCGCAAACTTCCGTGTTTCCGATCCGGCAGGCCTGGCCCAAGGTGGCTCGCGCAGCAGCACTAAAGCTGATTGCAGCGGTGGCGTCAAGGGCGACAAGCAGAAATCCTGCGCGATCTGGAGGGAACCGGTCATCGGACACCTCGGGCTCACAGCGCGAGCCGGTCTCCTCTGGCTCAGTAAGGCATCGGCACGGCTTCGAACTAAGATCCGCGACACAGATCGGTGTGGTCCTCGACCCGCGACTGCGGACCGTGCGCGGAGCGCCTTACCGGAGTGGCCAGAATGTGTCTTCTAGGTTGTCTGTCGCCGTCATTTCGCGCATCTCGCGTGGCATTGACTCGCGGTTCGTGCCGTGAGCGCGGACAAGGACGCGACCACGGACAACATGCGGCCGCGTGCTGGGTTTCGACGCTTGGACTTGCACGACCCAGACCGGCCGCCCGTCAAGGTCAGCACGCGCGATCTCCGTTTCAGGTGGCCCGGTGATCAGGTCGCGCATTATCTGCGTGATCTGATCGTGAGTCGCTCCGCCGTAGCCCACGATCGCGCCATGGTCGTTGATCCCGATCAAGGCGACGTCTCCCGCGGTGTTGGCAAAAGCCGCCACGGACTCAGCAAAGCGCTCCTTCGTCCTCGCTAGGTCGAGTGCTTGCTTGAACTCGATCCCGGAACTCTCGCCCCCATGCCGCCAGCGTTCGATGCGAGCAGGCAGCGTTTGCTCATCATCGGCGACGTGAACGGATCCACTCGACCATCCGCGGCGATCGACTGCATGGCCGCGTTCATCGACTAGAAGGACGGTGAACTCATAAGGCACTACCTCATCATCGATGACGCTGCCGCCGGGTCAGACCGATATCCGCGCACTTCTACTGTGCATCGTCGGCCTGGGAGCGCCAACTCGCACGCAACTTCCAGCCTCGAAGGTCGGAGCGCTACTGACAACCGCGACGCCGACGGCTTCGGCGGACACACCGAGTTCCGCCAGTCGCGCTCGTTGATCGGCCAGCCGGATGATTCCGCTGGGTTGCTGGTGGACCTGAGTTGCGCCAATTGGACGCTCGAATATCAGCTCCCCCAGCGCAGCTTCCCATGACGCAAAGAAGCGCTGGCCGGGAGCATCGAGTGGACCCGACGGGATCCGTCGCGGGCTCTGGAAGGAAACGCTCGCGTACAGCTCCGGTCAGGCGTTTCCGTGCATGAAGATGGGGAATGGCGCCTCGAGCACTTCGCCGCGCGGGCACCGGCGTCAGTCGAACCCGTCCGCTGGCGCTACGGCGACACAGCGCTGGTTGTGGAGTCGCTTACTCCACGCTCAGCAGGCGCTCGGTTCGGCTCTCGAGTTCGGCCCCGCGCCGGCGAGCATCTATACCACTCGGCTCTCGACCGAAGAGGACCGCGTCATCCTGCCGGCTTGCTGCCCATGCCCAGCGCACGGGTCCGGGCCATGTCGAAACCAGGCGGCAGAATGCGTTCCAGCTAGCTTGCGCATTGGAGAGCACGGCCACGCCTCGGACGGTATCCAGGCCGACCGGCTGGGAGTCCCGGTACGCGCTCATTTGCCTCGTTGCTCCTCGTCGGCCTAGAGACGGAAGCTGACCGCCGTTTCCGGGCCACTCTGCCTGGTGGACGCTGGCTGCCAAGCGGCTGCGCTGGCCCGCGGTGCGCGACGTCGAGCGGATGGAGGCCGCTGGGGCGGCGCTCCACGTGGCCCAGTCTGAGACGCCAGCTCGACTTCAAGCGAGACACCATGCTGATCAGCTCAGCGACGCCGAACGTCGACAGTTGCCCGAGTGCATGCGCCGTGGTCGCGAGCGCCGACGTGCCTGAGGCCTTCGCGAGGGCGCCAAGGATTCGATTGGACGCCTGAACCCCCAGCGCGCTGTTCAGCGACGGATCGTGAACGTGCGCGCGAATGGGTTCTGCGAGTCCTTGGCGACCATGCCAATCAGCGCTCGCGGGGTGCTGATCGCCTCGCAGCGCAGCTCGACGGCACGGTCTTTGACGTCGGTGGTCAGCAGGCCGCGGCTGTCGCAGGTGATCGCGGCCTCGCGCAGCGTCGTCCTCAGCGCGTCGGCAGGCGCGCGTCCGGCGCCCCAGCGGAAGCGCTGCCGGCGGAGACGTCCGCTCGCGGGACGGCGATGACCACGTCGTCCTCGCGAAGTAGTGCCTTGTGTGTTACCGCACGACGGATGAAACCGGTGCCAAGGGCGACATCCACACGATGTGGGACGGCGAGAGTGGATCAACAAGGTCGAGGGCGCTCAGCGTGCCTCGAACTCGGGCACGACCAAGGGACCCCGTCCAGGACACGGGTCGAGACATGGCCCGCGAGCGAGGCGTCCAGCACTGCATCCACCGCAAGGCCACAACACGATCCAGGAGCGCAACACCTACCCGGGCAGGCGCGACCCGCGGTCGAGCAAGGGCTGAGACGTGGCCGTGATCGTCAAGGTCCGGGCACGGAGCGCCGGCAACGTCGTGACCGAGAGACTCAGGGTGCTGCGCGCCCGCCTCGATCAGGGCCTCGGCGTCGTGGCGATCTGGGGACCCGTGCGGTGCCAGCCAGAGGGCGAGGCGGTCGAGATAGTCGACGAGATCTTCGAGATCGAGATGCAGCACGTCGAGAAGCGGATAAGCGCGCTCACGGAGCTGCGGCGCGTGCTGGAGGAGGTCGACCCGGCGGGAGACGTGTTCTCGGATGGCAAACCTCGACCTGGAGCTGCTCGGCCTCTAGCTGCGACGGCCGGCCGAACTACCGGCGCTCACGAGAAGGCCTCGTGGCGGCAGCCCGGTAGGACGTGCCGCCCTACCTCCCGCGGAACTCGCCAAAGCGCGGCGCGGCGCTCACCCGCACGCGACGCGAGACGACGCTCGCCATCCCGCCGGAACTTCGCGGCGTTGACCTAGAGCAACGAGCGCGCGCGGGTGCTCGGCTCGCGGTCCCGGTGGGCAGCGGGTGGTCGAGTCCCTGCGGGCGCGTCTGCGGCCGCACGACGAGTCGGCGGACGGTGACGGCGGGGCCCCGAAGTGGCTCTTGAGCTGGTCCCACAGTCGCGTCTGGCGGTCGGGGGTGATGCCGGCGTCGAAGTGTGCGACGAACACGACACGGTGGCCCGCGCTACGGCGCGCGGAGCCGCACGTTCGCCCCGGCTCGCAGCTCTGCCGGCGGCTCAGCGATGCTCGAGCTGTTGTCCGCCCGCGGGATTACCCCGTGACTGGCTCGAGAGATGGCCCCGTCCCACCTCCCCAACTCCATCCCGGTCGACGAGCTCTTCCTGCGTTAGTGGGGCCTCGACCTCCACGTCATCGTGCGGGACCCCGAGCAGATCGAGGTCGGCTTGTGGGTGCTTGCCGCTGCGGGCTTCGCCAGCTGGGCCTTGACCGCCGCCGTCGAATGGCTCGCGACGCATCGCGTCCTTCAAGACCGAGCTGATCGCCGACCGCGTCTGGACCAGCCGCTCGCAGCTCGAGCTGGCGATCGTGCAGTGGGTCGCCTGGTTCAACAACGACCGCCTCCACGAGTCCCTCGGCGACCGACCACCGGCCGAGATCGAAGCTCTCTACGAGACCCGGTACGTTCCGACTCCCTCTCTCAATCAATGAAAAGAGGGAACCACCAAACCCGGTGTCGGTCGAAGTCAGCCCGGCTCACATAGACCGCGCGCACCACGCCATCGAAGCCCTCCAGGAACGACACCACCTCCACCGGCGCCATCTGCAGCCCGCTGACCCGCACCTCGCCGGTCTCGGGGACGAGCACCGCCGCGTGCGTCTGACGCGCGTGCACATCCAGACCGACGAGCGTCATAGCCTTGATCGCCATGGTCGGCACCTATGCGGTTGTGGGCGCCGCGCGGGCTGCCACCCGCACGGCTTCAACACACCCCACCATCGCGTGGGGGACCGGCCATGCTTACCAACAGCGCCGGACGCCACCCTCCATACGGTCTTAGCGATCATGAGCTCGGAAACGTCACGGAGCCGGCCCCAAGTCCATCGACTCGGCTGCGGGCGTTGGCAGCTGGGCGACCCGCGGCTCAGGCGCGGCGTACGCCGTCGCGTCGGCGAGCGCGGTCAAGTCCTCGACGATGCCGGCAATGTCGACCGACGCTCGCCCGTCGGGCGGCAGCACGGCGCCGACGGCATCGGCGTGTCCGGCGAGCCAATCCTGGGCTTCCAGCGCGGCGGAGGCGAGCGCGGCATCAGCGCTCGCGAGCCTGGTCGACCACTGCTCGACGGCGGCGTGCTGCGAGAGTGCTCGGCGCTCGATGCCTTCGCGCCGTCGGCGTCCGCGCCAGCCAACCTCGGCGAGCTCGGCGTCCGTTGCTTCGAGGCGTTGGCGAGCTGCCTTGAGCTCGGCCACCGCGTGGGTTCGGCGTCGTTCGGCTGCGGGCAAGTCCCGCACGATCGGAGGCATCGCGTCCAGAAGCGCTCCAGCGAGGCCGCCCTCGGCGGGCGCTCGAGTGCCGACGTCGACGAGGTCGCTGGCGAGCGCCTTGGCCTTCCGACGCCGCAGCGATGCGAGCGCGTCGCCGTCGAGCTGGTCGTGGTCATCCATTCCGGGGAGCGGCTCTTGGACCTCCATCGCAGTGACGTAGAAGTGCGCGCTCTCGCGATGCCGGGACAGCGCGGCGTAGCCCCACTCCCGGTAGAGGTCATCGGAGCCGAGGACGTGCGTGCGGTCGACGGTCGCGCCCTGCAGGCGATGCGCCGTCATCGCGTAGCCGTGCTCGAGCGATCCGGCCTCCAGATAGCGCGCCGGGAGGTCGACCGTCCGATTCCCGAGGTCCACCCGCAGCGAGTTCGTCGCCGCGTCCACGGACGCAACGCAGCCACGCTGCCCGTTGACGACATCGAGGATGCGGTCGTTTGCGGTCGCGACGACGTGGTCGCCGGTGGCGAACGACCGCCCGCCGGCCGCGAGTTCCTCCGTCCCCAGAGCGCCGGCGCGTCGCATCTGCATCCGGGCGCGCTCGTTGAGATCGGCAACGTCGCGCCGGCGCAGGGCCACCATGACCGATTCGCTGTCGGGGCGCGCCTGGAT
>JAOPZQ010000301.1 GCA_025964075.1 Solirubrobacterales bacterium
GATCACGTCGACCGCGCCCGCCACGCGGCGCACCGGCCGCTCGATTGCGCGCACGAGGTACGTGCGCAGCCCGATCATCATCAGGACGAGCGTGACAAGGCCCACGATCGCGATCGCGACCGCGCGACGGACGGCCCGATCGGCGGACGCCCGGGCCCGCAGCACGGCGGCGTCCTGGGTCGCCACGAAGGGGTCGATCCGGCGTCGCAGGTCGTCGACGAGGCCCTTTCCGTGTACGAGCGTCTGCATGCTCACGGCCATCCGACGGTTCGCCCTGACCTCCGACACGAGCGGCATCGCGTAACCCGAGAGGTAGGCGTGCGTGAGGCCGACGATCGCGGCCGCCGCTCGCCGCTCCGCGCTCGAGTCGCGCGCCACGTCCTCCAGCAGGGCGGCCATGTCGTCCGGCAGAAGGCGGCGCGCCTGATCGAACGGCTGCAGGAACGCGTCGCTGCGGGCGACGAGGAAGCCGCGCAGGCCGGTCTCGACGCCGAGCACGCCGAACCGGATCGCGGTCGCGTCTGCGATGACCTTCCGCTCGTGGCGCAGGTTGTTGGCGGCGTTGCGCTCAGACTCGATCGAAGCCAGCAGCGCGCCGAAGATCGCCGCTGCGACGAGCGCGATCACGGCGCTCGCAAGCGTCATGCGCGGACCGATCCCATCCATCCTCCTGCTCATCGGTCCGCGCAACGATGACCGGTTCGCGGACTCGGCGCCACCCTTCGGGTTCGCCGGGGTAGCCTTGCCCTCATGCCCGACTCCGTCTCCGTGCGCATTCGGGGTCTCCACGCCGCGGTCGAGTATGAGGGCTTCGAGGACGCGGTGGCGGTCGAGGAGCCGCTGGAGATCCGGGTCGGCGGTGTCCCGCTCGCCGTGACGATGCGCACTCCCGGGCACGACGAGGAGCTCGCGCTCGGCTTCCTCTACGGCGAGGGACTCGTCGACGGGCCGCGGCCCGCGGGCCCCCCCGCCGACCTCGCGGCGAACGTGGTCGAGGTCGAAGGGCCGCTCCGGCGCGAGCCCGGCGCGCGCCGCTTCTACACGACGTCCTCGTGCGGCGTGTGCGGCAAGGGCGCGCTCGAGGAGGTCGCCGTGGACGCGCCCGAGGCCGGCCCCGGCCCGGTGGTTCCCCGCGACCTGCTCGCCCGGCTGCCCGAGCGCCTGCGCCAGCCGGGCTTCGATCGCACCGGCGGCCTGCACGCCACCGGGCTGTTCACGCCGGGCGGCGAGCCCGTCGTCTGCCGGGAGGACGTCGGGCGGCACAACGCGATGGACAAGGTGGTCGGCCGCGCGCTGCTCGACGGGCTCCTCCCGCTGCGGGACGCCATCCTCTGCGTGAGCGGCCGGCTCTCGTTCGAGCTCGTGCAGAAGGCCGCCGTCGCCGGCGCGCCGATCCTCGTCGGGGTCGGGGCCCCGAGCTCGCTGGCCATCGAGCTCGCCGCCGACCGGGGGCTGACCCTGGGCGGCTTCGCCCGCGGCGGGCGGATCAACATCTACACCGGGACCGACCGAGTAGGCTGACGCGGTCGGTGGACGCGCGGGGAAGCGGGTCGCCGGCCGAGTCGAGATCTCCATCGTCCCGGGAGCACGATGCCCCGCTTCTTCGCCGCGCTCGTCGTGTTGGCCGCCGTTGCCGTCCCTCCGGCGGCCTCGGCGTCCGTGGTCGAGGGACGGCTCGGCGGAGTGCCGGCGCTCCACGGCGGCCGCGCGACCCTGCCGCTGCTCGTGGGCGGCTCGCTGAGGAGCGTCCGCCTCGCGACGGGATGGCGGATCGTCCGCGGGACGACGCGGCTCGACCTGGGTGCCCTGCGGATCGGCGACCGGCTGCGCGTGCCGTCGAGCCGGCGGCGCGTCGTCGTCGTGCGGCGCGGCTCGGTGATCTCGTTCCGGGCGCTCTCGGAGCGCATCCAGGGAGCGCAGGGCGCGGGCTCGGCCGCCTCCACCGCCCTCCACACGTTCCTCAGCCAGCGGCTCGACCGCCCGGGCGCCGAGTCGCTGCGCACGACGCTGAACACTCTCGACGAGCGCGTCCTCTCGGCGGCGGACGGGCTCGGCGCCGAGCGCCAGGCGATCGTCGCCGTCGTCGGCTCCTCGGGCGACGCCGAGCTGCTCGGCCGCCTCCAGGCGGCCGAGGACGCGAGCCACACGGCCTCGGGCCAGCTCGAGCAGGCGGTGACGCAGCTCGACAACGCGCTCTCGCTCATCCCGCCGACGGGCACGAACCTCCCGTTCGACACCGTCAGCACGGTGCCGGACCTCGCGACGAGCGCACTCAACTACCTCAAGCAGTCGTTGCCGTTCGTCGGGAACCTGCTGCAGGCGATCCTCGCGGGCGGGGGGTAGGCGCTAGGCGCCACCGCGTTCAGGGTCTACCCTCGTGACGAAGCGCACGCGAGGAGAGGTGGGCCATGCCCGAGCCTAAGAAGGTGCTCGTCGTCGCCAACCGGACCGCCTGCGGCCCAGGGTTGGTCGCGGCCGTGCGCGAGCGAGCCGCGCAGGGGGATGCGACGTTCCACCTCGTCGTCCCGGCCGCCGCGCATGGTCTCCACAAGGTCGTCGACCCCGAGGACTCGGGGAAGGACGAATCCCAGCACGCCCTGGACGAGGCGCTGCCGCTGCTCACGGAGGCGGCCGGTCGAGCGGTCACGGGCCAGATCGGCGACGCCGAGCCGCTGGCCGCGATCCAGGACGCCATCCACCTGCGGGGCGCGGACGAGATCATCGTCTCGACGCTCCCCCGGCGCGTCTCGAAGTGGCTGAAGCTCGACCTCGTGAGCAAGGCGCGCGGTCTCGGGCTGCCCGTGACGCACGTCGAGGCGAGCGACGAGCCGACGGCGGACGCGCGCGCATCCGGATAGCGGGGGTAAGGTGCCGGCGTGGCACGTGACGTCCTGCCCAAGTGGGCGCCCGGAACGGTGGCGCTGCTCTCCACCGGCGCCGGCGCGCCGCACGCGATCCCCGTCTCGACCGCCGTCCGCGCCGGTGATCGCCGCGTCCTCATGGCGCTGGCGCCGCGGCGGGAATCGCTGGCGCGGCTCCGCTCCGACCCGCGCGCCGCGCTCACGCTCCTCACCGCCGGCAACGTCGCGGTGACGGCCCACGGCACCGCGGCGGTCCTCGCCGAGTCGCTTCCCGGGGCGGAGGGCGTCGCCGCCGTGTCGCTCGACGTGCACGAGGTCCAGGACCACGGCCAGCCGACGTTCACGATCGAGGACGGCGTGCACTGGCGCTGGACCGACGCCGAGGCCGCGAAGCGCGACGCCGCGGTCCGCGCCGCGCTGCTCGCGCTGGCCGACGGCATCGCCGGGTGACGGGGCCTCCGGCCGAGATTCTCGCGCTCGCGCTGCTGTTCGCGGCGCTCGCGTTCGCGGTCGCCCGCCCGCGTGGGTGGCCCGAGGCGCTGG
>JAOPZQ010000351.1 GCA_025964075.1 Solirubrobacterales bacterium
CGCGCTGCTGCGCGGCGTCGCGCGGGCGATCGAGGGCGACGCCGAGGAGCTCTCGCGCCTCGAGAGCCTGGACACGGGCAAGCCGCTGGCCCAGGCGCGCGCCGACGTCGCGGTGGCCGCGCGCTACTTCGACTTCTACGCGAGCGCCGCCGAGGGCCTGGCCGGCGCCACGCTCGCCGGCGCCCGCGGGATCTTCGCCTACACCCTGCGCGAGCCGTGGGGCGTGACCGCGCACATCATCCCGTGGAACTACCCGATGCAGATCAGCGCGCGCACGCTGGCGCCCGCGCTGGCGGCCGGGAACTGCTGCGTGCTCAAGCCGGCGGAGGAGGCGCCGCTCACGGCGCTGCGCCTCGCGCGGCTCGCGCTCGACGCGGGCGTGCCCCCGGGAGTTCTCAACGTCGTGCCCGGCCACGGCACCGTGGCGGGCGCCGCGCTCGCCGCGCACCCCGGCATCGACCACCTCGCGTTCACCGGGTCCCAGGAGGTCGGCGTCCTCGTCGCCCGGGCGGCCGCGGCGCACATCGTTCCCGTCACGCTCGAGCTCGGCGGCAAGTCGCCGAACGTCGTCTTCCCCGACGCCGACCTCGAGCGCGCGACCGGGACGGTCGTCGCCGCGATCCTGCAGAACGCGGGACAGACGTGCTCGGCCGGCTCGCGACTGCTCGTCCACCGGTCGATCCACGACGACGTCGTCCAGGAGATCGCTCGCCGCTTCGAGGGCGTCTCGATCGGGAGGGGCCTCGACGACCCCGACCTCGGGCCGCTGATCTCGGAGGTCCAGCGCACGCGCGTCGCCGCGCTCGTGCGCGAGGGCGCGGCGTCCGGGCGGCTCGTCACCGGCGGCGGGGCGCCGGCCGGCGACGCGTACCGCGACGGCTTCTTCTTCGCCCCCACGCTCGTCGATCACGTCGACCCGGCCGCCGGGATCGCACGCGAGGAGGTCTTCGGCCCGGTCCTGGTCGTCTCGACTTTCGAGGACGAGGACGAGGCCGTCGCCCTCGCCAACGGCACCGACTACGGCCTGATCGCCGCGGTCTGGACGCGCGACCTCGCGCGCGCCCAGCGCCTCGTCGCCGAGCTCCGCGTGGGGCAGGTCTTCGTCAACGGCTACGGCGCGGGCGGCGGCGTCGAGCTGCCGTTCGGGGGCCAGAAGCGTTCGGGATACGGGCGCGAGAAGGGCTTCGAGGCGCTCCTCGAGTACTCCCAGCTCAAGAGCGTCGCCGTCAACATCGACTGAGAGGAGCGTGGCGTGAGCGAGGAACTGACAGGGCGGCGCGGCATCGTCACCGGCGGCGGGGGCGGCATCGGGCTCGGCGTGGCGCGGGCGATGATCGAGGCGGGCGCCCGCGTGGCGCTCCTCGACCGCGAGGGCGACGGGCTGCAGCGCGGCGTCGAGGAGCTGGGCGACCGGGCGATCGCCGTGACCGCGGACGTCACCGACCCCGCGCAGGTCGGCGCGGCGGTCGAGCGGGTGCGCTCGGAGCTCGGCGGGCTCGACTTCGTCGTCAACTGCGCCGGCGTCCGCTACGAGGCGTCGTTCCTCGACCACGACCTCGACATGTGGCGCAAGACGCTCGACGTGAACGTGATCGGCTCGTTCCTGTGCAGCCAGGCCGCGGCGCGGGTGATGCTCGAGGCCGGTGGCGGGAAGATCGTCAACATCGCCTCGTTCGCCGGCGAGCTCGCGCTGCGCAACCGCGTCGCCTACTGCGCCAGCAAGGCGGCCGTGATCGGGCTCACCAAGGCGACGGCGCTCGAGCTCGCCGAGCACGGCATCAACTGCAACGCGATCGCCCCCGGCGTCACGGAGACCCCCCTCACCGCCCACTACTTCCAGGACGAGGAGCGGCGTGCCGCGGTCGTGTCCAACATCCCGAGCGGGCACTGGGCGATGCCGCCGGACATCGCCGGCCCGATCGTGTTCCTGTGCAGCGCCGCGGCCGACTACGTGCACGGGGTGACGCTGTTCGTCGACGGCGGCTGGGTGGCCGGCAAGGGCTACTGAGGTTCGGCGCCCTCACATTTCGGCTAGTTCTTACCGATAGCTTGCAATCGCGGTCACGGAGGGGGACCCTCGCGGGGAGATGGCCTTTCCCCGGCGCTGGCTGACGGGCCGCTGGCTGACACTGGCCACGGGACTTGGGGCCGCGCTTCCGGTCGTCGTCTCGACGACTCGGGCGCTCGTCGACGGTTGGGCGCCCATCAGCGATCAGGGCACGATCGCCATGCGGGCCTACGACGTCCTCGGCGCCCACACGCCGCTGCTCGGCCAGTACTCGCTGGCGTCGAGCGTCACCGGACACCCGACCTACAGCCCCGGGCCGATGCTCTACTGGCTGCTCGCGCTGCCGGCGCGGTTCGGCACGGCCGCGACGCTGCCGCTGACGATGGGCCTCGTCAACACCGGGGCGGTGGTCGGCATCGTCGCGCTGGCTCGCCGGCGCGGCGGCATGCCGCTGATGTTCGCGGCCGCCGCGGCGGTCGCGCTCATGTCCCGCTCGTTCTCCTCCGAGAGCCTGCACGCCATCTTCAACCCCGCGGCGGCGCTGTTCCCGTTCACGCTGCTGATCTTCCTGTGCTGGTCGCTCGCCTGCGGCGACCGCCGGCTCCTCCCGCTGATCGTCGTCGTCGCGAGCTTCGTCGTCCAGTGCCATCTCACCTACGTCGCCCCGACGGCCGGACTGCTCGCGCTGGGGATCGGCGGCGCGGTGGCGGCGCGGGGCCCGGGCCCGTCCCTGCGGCGCTGGGCGCTCGTTGCGCTCGGGGTCGGGGCCGTGTGCTGGGCGCCCCCGGTCGTCCAGGAGCTCTCCCACACCCCCGGCAACCTGGGGCTGCTGGCGCGCGCCGCGACGACGTCGAAGAAGACGGAGGGCGCGACGGCGGCCGCCCGCGCGGTCGTGCGCGTCGTCGGCATCCCGCCGCGCTGGCTGCGGGCTCCCGTGACCGCCGCCGATCAGGCGAGCCTCTACTCGGGCGGCGACTACGGCGACACCCGGCTCGCCGACGTCGCGAAGGCGCCGGGCGCGCTCGCGATCGCGTCGTGCTGCCTCCTGCTCGCCGCCGTGGTCGCGGTCGGGGTCGCCGGGGCGCGGCGCCGTCGCGCCGAGATCGCCGGCGCCGCGGCGATCTCCGTCGTGCTGTGTGCGGCATTCGCCGTCGTGGTCGCCACCACGCCGACGAACGAGAGCACCACGCTCGGCTACAGCACGTGGTGGGGCTCCGCGGCCGGGATGTGGGTGTGGCTGAGCGTCGGCTGGTCCGCGGCCTCGCTCGTGCGGGTCCTGCCACGGCTCGCGGAGCTCCGGGTGCCCGCGTTCGCACCGGCGCTCGGCGTCGGTGTCGTGGCGCTCGCGGCATCCGCCGTCGCCGCCGCCGAGAGCCCCGACACCCACGCCCCCGACTATCGGCCGGTTCGGACGATCACGGCCCGTGTCGAGCGGGCGACGCGCGGCGCACGGCTGGTGCGACTCGTCCAGCGCAGCTTCGTGGCGCGCGCGTACGGTCCGGCGATCAGGTACGCGCTGCATGTCCGCGGCATCGGTGTCATCGCGCGCCCCGGAGCCGCCAAGCCGGGCGTGCGCTACGACCACGTGGTCACCGTGTACGAGACCGGTCCGCGGCCGCACGGTCACAGCGCGGTCCTGGCGCACATCCGCCTGAGGGACGGCAGCGGCGACCATCGCCTCACGGTGACCGTGTCTCGGCGGCGCCGGCGGGGACGCGTGTAGTACAACCAGCCCGTGCCTGCCAACGGCAAGTCGGAGCCGGTCGACCTCGAGGTCGACGGGAAGACGGTGCGGGTCACCAACCCGGACCGCGTCTACTTCTCCGCGCGCGGCGAGACGAAGCTCGACCTCGCGCGCTACTACGTGAGCGTCGGCGAGGGCGTCGTCCGCGCCCTGCGCGAGCGCCCGTGCATGCTGCACCGGTTCCCGAGCGGCACCGACGGCAAGAAGGTGCACCAGAAGCGGCTGCCGCAGGGCGCGCCGCCGTGGGTCGACACCGTCCGGGTCGACTTCCCCTCCGGCCGCCACGCCGACGAGCTGTGCGTCACTCACCTGGCGAGCGTCGTCTGGGCGGTCCAGATGTCGACGGTCGAGTTCCATCCGTGGAACTCGCGCCGGGCCGACGTCGAGCGACCGGACGAGTGGCGAATCGACCTTGACCCGATGCCGGAGTGCAGCTTCGACACGGTGCGCCGCGTCGCCCACGTCGCCCGCGAGGTGCTCGACGAGATCGGCGCCGTCGGATGGCCGAAGACCTCGGGTGGCTCGGGACTGCACGTCTACGTCCGGATCGAGCCGCGGTGGGGCTTCGCCGACGTCCGCCGCGCCGCCCTCGCCTTCGCCCGGGAGGTCGAGCGCCGCGCGCCGGAGCTCGCGACCACCACCTGGTGGCGCAAGGACCGCGAGCCCGACAAGGTGTTCGTCTACTACAACCAGAACGCGCGCGACCACACGATCCGCAGCGCCTACTCGGTGCGCGGCGTGAAGGAGGCCACGGTGTCGACGCCGATCGCCTGGGACGAGCTCGACGACGTCGTGCCGGAGGACTGCACGATCGCCACCGTCCCCGGGCGCTTCGCGGAGCTCGGCGACCTCCACCGCGGCATCGACGACGCCCCCTACTCCCTCGACACGCTGCTCGAGTGGGCGGACCGGGAGGGCCTCGACGACGCGACGTGAGCCCACGGGTCATCCGCGAGGGCGAGCCGCACCCGCTCCATCACCTGCTTTCGCGTCTCGCCGTCGCGGACGCGGATCGGGGCGCCGAACCGGATCTCCACCGGGTGCCGGCGGCGCACGAGCCCCGAGACCCGCAGCCGCCGCGGCCAGCCGCGTCCCGCCGGCATCGCGGCGTAGGTGCCGGAGATGCGGACGGGCACGATCGGGCGGTCGTACTCGGCGGCCAGGACCGCCGCGCCCGCCCGGAGCCGCCCGACGCTCCCGTCCCGCGAGCGCGTCCCCTCGGCGAAGACGACGAGGTTCCAGCCCTCGCGCAGAAGGCCCGGCAGCGGTCCGGCGTCGACGCCGGCGCCGCGCTCGATCGGCACCGTGCCGAAGCTCAGCGAGACCGCGTGGGCCAGCGGTCGCGAGGCGTAGAAGTAGTCGGCGGCGGCGGCGACGACCGTGCGCCGGCGGCAGGCCGGCGGAAGCGCCGCGAGCAGCATCGGGGTGTCCATGTGGCTCGCGTGCGTCGCCACGAACAGCACCGGCTCCCGAAGACCGTCGAGGTGCTCGCGCCCCGTCACGCGCGCGCAGGTGTAGAACCCCGTGATGGCCCGGAACACGCCGCGGATCATCACCTCGCGGATCGCGCGCCCGACGCCGCTGCGCGCCCACGGCACGTCGAGCTGACCGACTCGGCTGGCGCTCTGACCCCGCATCCCTCAGTTCCTTCTACCCGTCCGGCGCTCCAAACGGCGCCATCGGGCCGGCGACCTCCGCGGGCGCAGGCGCGTCGACGATCTTGGCGGGGTTGAGGTTCCGACCGGGGTCGATGCCGGCCAGGAGCGCGCGGACCATGGCCACGCCCGCCGGCGAGATGTCCTGCTCGAGCCACGGCGCATGCTCGGTCCCGACGGCGTGGTGATGCGACAGGGTCCCGCCCGCGTCGAGGAAGCTCTGCTGCACCGCCGACTTGACCGTGCGATACGCCGCGAGCTCGTCCTCGACGCCTGCGGCACCGAAGGCGAAGGTGAAGTACAGGCATGCGCCCGCGTGATACGAGTGCGACAGGTGGCACATCACGTAGCCGTGGACGCCGAGACGCGCGAACGCTCCTCGGGCGGCGCCCATCGCCCCGTCGTACAGCGCCGGCAGCGCGCTCCAGGGCGCGGACGTCTCCGACACGTCGGCGAGCGCGCCGTGTTCCAGCAGGAAGACGCGGATATAGGGCGTGTCGAACTTCTTCTGGTCGTACAGCTCGCCCGGACCGCGGCCGAGCGCGACACCGCCGTGCTCCTTGACGACGGCTTCGACGAGGCGCCGCTCGCCCGCCACGTGGCGAGGCGTGCCCTCGTAGCCGATGAAGGCCAGGCACATCTGCTCCGGATCGACCCGGCGATGCCGCAGCAGCGCTTGGAGCGCCCGGGACTTGACGCGGTCCAGCAGAGTGGGCGTCTTGCGTGTCGCGAACGAGAACACCGTCTCGGCCGGATCGGACACGCGCGTCACCGACGGCGTCGCCTCGCTCGCGGCGATCTCGCGCATGACGTCGAGCGATATCGCCCAGGTCGGCAGCAGGTAGCCGAGGATCACGCGCTGCTCGGGGACCCGATGGACATGCACCGTGGCCTGGGTGACGATCCCCAGACGGCCCTCGCTGCCCAGCATCATCTCGCGGACGCTCGGGCCGGTGGACGTGCTCGGCACGGGACGGATCGCGAGGACGCCGCCCGGCGTGACGGCGCGCAGACCCCGCGTGAAATCGGCCACGTCGCCGTACTTGTCGGACTGCATGCCCGAGGACCGCGTGGCGATCCAGCCCCCGAGCGTCGAGTGGGTGAAGCTGTCGGGGAAGTGACCGAGCGTCCAGCCGCGGGCGGCGAGCTGGGCCTCGAGCGCCGGGCCGAACACCCCGGCCTGCACCGTCGCCAGCCGCGACGTCTCGTCGATCTCCAGCACGCGGTCGAGACGCGCCAGGTCCAGGGAGACGATCGGGCGCACCTCGTCCTCCATCGCCTCGAGGCTGCCCGAGATGTTCGTGCCGCCACCGAACGGGATCAGCACGGCGTCGGCCTCGAGCACGAGGCGCAGCACCGCCGCGATCTCCTCCTCGCTGGTCGGGCGCACGACGACGTCGGGAATCCGGCCGAGGTCGCCGCGCCGGTGGCGCACCAGGTCGGGCAAGCTCTTCCCGCGCGCGTGAAGGAGCCGGTCGCGAGCCTCCGTCGAGACCCGCGCGGCGCCGAGGACCGCCTCGAGCGCGTCCCGAAGCTCGGCCGGCAGCCGCGAGGACGGGATGTCGAGGCCCGCGAACGCCGGCGCGGGCGCGACCGGGCGCCGCACGTCGATGCCGACCGCCTTCCGCAGGAACGGCCCCAGCCCCGGCTTGTCCTCGTGGGAGAAGACCACGTCCTCCCGCCCCCATCCCGCCCACTTCATCGCGTCGCTCACACGACACAGGCTCCCACCTCCACGCCGCTCCCGTCGACACGGGTCGAGTCTCGCCGTCCTGCCGTGATACGCGACGCGGCTGGTTCCAGAGGCGCACCCGATTGATCGACGGCCTACCGGCGCGGATGCTCGGCGGCCACGCTCGACCAGTGACCAAGGAGCCGCCAGATGTCGCCGACCCCGCAGGATTCCGCCGTGGAGCTCAACGGCGGTGAGCCCCAGCCGATCCGCGGTGACGAGGGTGCGACGATCCTCGGGCCGCACAACCGGCCGCTGCAACTGGCGAACCCGGACCTCCTCGTCCCTCCGGACACCGACTCGGGCACGCTCCCCAACCTCAAGTACTCGTTCGACGCCGCACACAACCGCCTGCTGAGCGGAGGCTGGGCGCGCGAGGTGACGGTGCGCGAGCTCCCGGTGGCGACGGAGCTCGCAGGGGTCAACATGCGCCTGAAGCCGGGCGGCGTCCGGGAGCTGCACTGGCACAAGGAAGCCGAGTGGGCGTACATGATCGCGGGGCGCGCGCGCATCACGGCCGTCGACGCCGAGGGACGGTCGTTCATCGACGACGTCGGAGTCGGCGACCTCTGGTACTTCCCGGCCGGCATCCCCCACTCCCTGCAGGGACTCGAGGAGGGCTGCGAGTTCCTGCTCGTGTTCGACGACGGGGGCTTCTCGGAGAACGAGACCTTCCTGCTCACCGACTGGTTCCGGCGCACCCCGCGGGATGTGCTGGCCAAGAACTTCGGCGTCCCGGAGGCCGCCTTCGCCGAGATCCCGATCGACGTCGACCGCGACCGGTACATATTCCCGGCGCCGCTGCCCCCGGCGCTCGACGAGGACCGGGTCCCCTCACCCGCCGGCGCCGTGCCCGAGACGTTCAGCCACCGCATGCTCGCGCAGGAGCCGATCAGGGTGGCGGGCGGAAACGCGCGAGTCACCGACTCGTCCAACTTCCCGGTGTCCAAGACCATCGCGGCGGCGCGGGTGGAGGTCGAGCCCGGCGGGCTCCGTGAGCTCCACTGGCACCCCAACACCGACGAGTGGCAGTACTACCTGAGCGGGCGCGGCCGGATGACCGTGTTCGCGTCGTCGGGCAAGGCGCGGACGTTCGACTACCAGGCCGGCGACGTCGGGTACGTGCCGTTCGCGATGGGCCACTACGTGGAGAACACCGGCGACGAGCCGCTGTGCTTCCTCGAGATGTTCCGCAGCGACCGCTTCGCCGACATCTCCCTGAACCAATGGCTGGCGCTGACACCCCCCGAGCTGGTGCGGGCCCACCTGAACCTGGATCCGCAGACGATCGCGGCGCTCTCGAAAGACAAGCCCCTCATCGTGCGCTAGGCGATTCGATCGCGACGGCGGATGCCAGGAGGACCACCGGGCCGAACGCCATCGCGGGAGTCTCCGGGACCGCGGCGACGATCGCCGCGCTGATCAGGTACGCGAGGCAGAGCAGGATCAGCAGCGAGGCGGCGGGGGTGTCTGCCACGACCGGGCGTCCCTCGCGCGCGCGCCAGCCGACGAGCGCGCCGAGCTGCGCGAGCGTCCCGGTAAGCGCCACCGTGGCGACGTTCGGCAGATGGAACGAGAGGGAGATCGCGGCCTGCAGCCCCATCGCGGCCGCGCCGACGACCAGGAGGGCGAACGTCGTCGTGGGGTGCCCCGCGGGCTTTCCCATCGTGAGCCACAGCACGCCGAAGACGGCGAGCAGAAGTCCCTCGATCAGCAGCGCGCGGCGCAGCGGTCGCTCGGCGTCCGGTGCGACCCGGCTACCGGTGAGGCGGGCGCCGACCGCGGTCGCGACGAGGAACGTGCCGAGCGCGGCGCCGGCGCGCGAGACCAGGGCGCCGTTCCCGTCGCCCGCGCCGATCCCGACGAACAGGAGGTTGCCGGACATGAACGAGATGAACACCTTGCCGAGGTAGAGGAACGCGAGCGTGTCCAGCCACCCGGCCGCGGCCGTCAGGCCGAAGAGGAAGCCGCGACGCGTCTGCCACCGCAACGCGGCCGCTTCGCCGACGCCCGGCTGTCTCGCTGATGTCGTCACGCCGGACCCGATCATGTCGCCGGAGGGCGACCGCGCAACAACGCTCGTCGCTCGGGTGATCGGCGCGTCTGATCGATCACGTGCACTGTCACGGCTGAACTCGGGCGGCTGGGGGTAGGAGGCGAACGGGATGCTCACGCTGCACCCGAGCGCTCTCGACTACTCGATCCTCGGCGTCTACTTCCTCGTCGTTCTCGGGATCGGGTTCGTCGCACGGCTGTCGATCAAGACGGACCTCGACTTCTTCCTCTCGGGACGCTCGCTGCCGGCCTGGATCACCGGCCTGGCGTTCATCGCCGCAAACCTGGGAGCGCTCGAGATCCTCGGCCAGGCCGCGAACGGCGCTCAGTACGGCGTGGCCGCCGTCCACTACTACTGGCTCGGCGCGGTCCCGGCGATGGTCTTCCTCGGGATCGTGATGATGCCCTTCTACTACGGGGCGAAGGTCCGCTCGGTCCCCGAGTACCTGCGGCTCCGCTTCAACGAGGCGACCCACGCCTTCAACGCGGGCACGTTCGCGGTCGCCACGGTGCTGATCTCCGGGGTCAACCTGTTCGCGCTCGCGCTGATCATCCACCTGATGATCGGCTGGTCGGTGGCCGTGGCGATCCTCGTCGCGGCGGCGATCGTGCTGACCTACATCACGCTCGGCGGGCTGACCTCGGCGATCTACAACGAGGTGCTGCAGTTCTTCGTGATCGTCGCGAGCCTGCTGCCGCTGACGATCGTCGCACTGCACTCCGTCGGGGGCGTGGACGGGCTGAAGCACCGGGTGCAGGGGTTCCACGCGCTGGGCGATCCCGCACTGCACGCGTGGCGGGGGCTCGCGATCCACCACGTCACGAACCCCCTCGGCTCGGATTGGGTGGGGCTGGTGTTCGGCCTCGGCTTCGTGCTCAGCTTCGGCTACTGGACGACCAACTTCGCCGAGGTGCAGCGCGCGCTCTCGGCGCGCAACCTGTCGGCCGCGCGCCGCACGCCGCTGATCGGCGCCTACCCGAAGATCTTCCTGCCGGCGATCATCATCCTCCCCGGGCTGATCGCGACCGTCACGGTCAAGGGCCTCGGCGGCAACACCACCAGCCTGCAGTACAACACCGCGATCCCGCACCTGATCTCGAACTACCTGCCGGAGGGGATGCTGGGACTCGCGATCACCGGCCTGCTCGCGGCGTTCATGGCCGGCGTGGCGGCGAACGTCACCGCGTTCAACACCGTGGTGACCTACGACCTGATCCAGGCCTACTTCGCCAAGGACCGCAGCGACCGCTACTACCTGAACGCGGGTCGCGTGGTGACGGTCGCGGGAGTTCTGATCTCGGTGGCCACGGCGTTCATCGCCAAGGGCTACTCGAACATCATGAA
>JAOPZQ010000393.1 GCA_025964075.1 Solirubrobacterales bacterium
CCGATGTCGATGCCGGCGGACTGGAAGACGGAGCCTACGATCTCGTGCTCGACTCGATCGGCGGAGATGCGCGCGCTGTCGGCTGGAAGGCGTTGGCGCCGTTCGGCATGTTGATCGCGTACGGGAATGCCAGCGGCGCGCCCGAGGAGCGGCTCGCGCCCGCCGCCCTGCGCACCGGCAACCAGCGTGTCGCCGGTCTGAGCATCAGCGCCCTGGCTCGGGAGCGTCCGGACCTGCTCGCAGCCGTCGCGCAGCGCTCGTTCGCGTTGGTCGGCGACGGCACCGTTACGATCGACGTACGCAGCGTCCTGCCGCTCGACCGAGCCGCCGACGCCCACCGCGCCGTCGAGAGCCGTCGCACGACCGGAAAGACAGTCCTCGGAGTGGCCGCATGACGAGGCTCCTCACGATCACTGCGCAAGGCGAAAGCGAGTGTCTGGCTGGGCGACACGCTGCAGTGGATGCTGGGCAATCTCGAACGCCCCCTCGAGCTCGCCGACCTGGCCGCACACTCCCACCTGAGCATCCGCCAGCTCGCGCGCCGCTTCAAGCCGCGCGATTCTGGTTGACGCGCCAAGCCGACGGCCTTTCCAGCGATCTCATGGCCACCCAGTGTGACTACGGCGCCGCGACTTCCGCCGCCTGAAACGCCCGGCGGTAGGACGTCGGCGAGACGCTGAGCTCGGAGCGTAGGTGCTGCCGCATGGCGGCAGCCGTCCCGAAGCCGGCCTCGTCGGCAACGCGCTCGATCGACAGGCTGGTGCCCTCGAGTAGCCGCCGGGCGCGGTCTAGCCGCTGCTGCAGCAGCCAGCGCGCGGGACTGGTCCCGACCTCCTCGCGGAAGCGCCGCGTGAAGGTGCGCTCGCTCATGTGAGCATGCGCGGAGAGCTGCGCGAGCGCCAGCCGCCGATCGAGGCGCGCGAGCGCCCAGTCGCGCGTCGCGGCGGTGCTCGCCGCGACGCCCGGCGGCAGCGGGCGCTCGATGTACTGCGCCTGGCCACCCTCCCGCCACGCGGGCACGATGCACAGCCGCGCGACGCGGTTGGCGACCTCGCTGCCGTGGTCGCGACGCACGAGGTGCAGGCACGCGTCCAAGCCGGCCGCCACGCCCGCAGACGTCAGCACGTCGCCGTCGTCGACGAACAGCACGTCGGGGTCGAGTTGCACCCGCGGGAAGAGCGCCCGGAACTCGGCGGCGCGTTGCCAGTGCGTCGTGGCGCGACGACCGTCCAGCAGACCGGCTGCGGCGAGGACGAAGGCCCCGATGCAGATCGAGATCACGCGCGTGCGGCGCGGTCGCGATGCGATCGCCTCCCGCACCGGTGGGGCCAGCGCTCCTGATACGAACAGCGGGCCGCGGCCCGCGGCGGCCGGCACGACGAGCGTGTCTGCGCGGCGCACCAGTCCGGCGTCGTGATCGACGGCGATCGTGAAGTCCGCCTCGGTCCGGACCGGTCGGCCGTCGACGGTGCAGGTCAAGACGTCATAGAGCGGCCGACCCGCCGTGTCCTGCGCGGAACCGAAGACACGGCCGGCGATCGCCAGCTCGAACGGCATGACCCCGTCCAGGGCGAGCACGACCACGCGATGACGGCGCATGGCCGGATCCTTCCACATGTTGTCCTCCCGGCCACTTGCCCGCCGGCGTCGACGCGGCTGAGATAGGCGTCCCTTCACCACGACACAGGAGAACGAGATGCACGACCAGCCCGAGCGCATGCGCGCAATCACCGCCACGGCGTGGGGAGCGGCCGACCTCCTCGGCGAGATCGACGTGGACCGGCCCGCGCCCGGCCCAACGGAGGTGCTGGTGCGCGTGCACGCCGCCGGCGTCAACCCCACTGACTGGAAGCAGCGGGCGACGGGCGGCCTGGGCCTCTGGAGCGAGCCGCCCATCCTCGGGTATGACGTCTCGGGGACCGTCGAGGCGGTCGGCCTCGGCGTCGACTTCTTCTCGCCGGGCGACGAGGTCTTCGGTATGCCGCGCTTCCCGCACCAGGCGGGGGCCTACGCGGAATACGTCACCGCGCCGGCGCGTCGATTCGCACCCAAGCCGGCGTCGATCGATCACATCCAGGCCGCGGCCCTTCCGATGGCGAGCCTGATCGCCTGGCAGGTGCTCGTCGACACCGCCGATGTCCAGGAGGGTCAACGCGTCCTCGTCCACGCCGCGGCCGGCGGCGTCGGCCATCTCGCCGTGCAGATCGCCAAGACCCGCGGCGCCCATGTCATCGGCACCGCCCGCACCAAGAACCACGAGCTGTTGCGCTCGCTGGGCGCCGACGAGCTCGTCGACTATGCCGAGCGCCCGTTCGAGGAGGTCGTCGCGGGCGTCGACATCGTCCTCGACACGGTCGGCGGCGACTACCCAGCTCGGTCGCTCGACACGATGCGTCGCGGCGGCATCCTCGTCTGCCTCGCGTCACCCTTCGACCCGCCCGCCGGGGTCGTCGAAGAGGCCACCCGCCGTGGGGTCCGCACCTCAGCGCCGCTCGTCGAGCCCGACCGGCTCGCGCTGACCGCGATCGCCGACCTCGTCACGGCCGGCCGACTGCGCGCCGAGATCGCCACGGTGCTGCCGCTCGCCCAAGCGCGGCGCGCCCACGAACTCGGCGAGACCGGTCAGACACGCGGCAAGATCGTGTTGCAGGTGATCTGAGCCGCGATGAGCGGCTGCCGCTACTGGCTGACGTCGGCAAAGTTGGCGGCCCCCTCCGTCCACCCGGACGTCGATGAGCTCGAGTTGGGCCGGTCGGCGGCGAGCCGGCACTTCCGTCTCCTGCGTGACGCCGCCGGCATGCGCCAGTGAGACGAAGGGACCCGCCGCCTGAACGAACTGGGTCTAATCGCCGCTATGTCGCCGAGTTCTGGGCAACTGAGGAGACCAGCTCGAACTCGTTAGACGGGTGCTCAACCGAGTCTCGGTGTGCTGGTGACGTTCTGGATGCTCGCAGAAGCAGGTCGCGTAGGGTCGTTGTGGTCGCCGATGGCTGGATCGAGGTGAGGATGACCTTGTTGACGGTCGTCGAAGGTCCGGTGAGGGGGATGATGCGCAGGCCGTGTGGTTCATAGTCGAGCGCCGATTCGACAGCGATGCCGATGCCCGTTCCGGCGGCGACATGGGCGGCGATGGATTGCACGTTGTCGGCGGTTCTGATGATGTGCAGGTTGCCTCCGCCGATGTCGAACGCGGCCAGTAGGCGGTCGCAGAGGCCGCTGTTGATTTGGTGGGGCCAAGTGAGGAGGCCGGTTGTCGACAGTTCGGACGCGCGTAGCTCGGAGTATTGGGCGAAGGGATGGGCAATGGGTACGAGCGCGACGAATCTCTCGGTGGACAGCACCGTGGCACGTACACCGGTGACATCATTGGTTGCCCAGCCGATTCCCAGTCCGATCGTTTCGTGGTGCAGGGCAGTGATCTGCGCGTTGGTGGGCATGGATTCCGGCACGATCGTCACGTCGGGGAAGCGAGCGCGCAGCTGCGGCAGGCAGCGCAGCAGCAGTTGGTAGCCGGTGTACTCGGCGTGGGCAACGACGAGGGTTGCGTGGGCATGGTTGCCGGAGACCAGCGAGCGTCCACGCTGCTGGAAGCCTCGCAGGTGGGCAAGGGCGGCGCGTGCGTCAGGCAGCAACGCTTCACCGAGGGCGGTCAGAGATACCCGGCGGCTCGATCGGTCGAACAGCCGCCCACCCAGGTTGGTCTCCAGCCGCCGGATGGTGTCGCTGAGGGTGGGCTGCCCCCGGTGCAGGCGTTCGGCGGCGCGACCGAAGTGGAGCTCTTCGGCGACCGCGACGAACGCTTCCAGTTCTGCCCGGTCCACCAGGTCAGCGTAGCAGCCGGCATAGCCGAATCGATCGGTGTCACCGATTGCTGTGTGCGGAACTTTCCCCTTGATCTTCTGCGGTGCGCCGGTTGTGATTGTTGTGCCGCGCCGACGGGTGGTGCGGGGCGATCGACGGACCGGCGCCTCCGGCGTCCGGTGACGTCACGACCGGAAGCGAAGGAACAGATGACACTAAGCGACAGCATCCAGACCTCTCGCCGTAGCCACGAGGGGGAGACCGCGGAAGGTGTGCCGACTGTCACGGTGACGGTGGTGTACCACACGCTGCAGGGGCACACCCGAGTCTTGGCCGAGCGCGTCGCCCATGGGGCACGGTTGGTGCCGGGTGCCCAGGTCCCTCTCGTCGAGATCAGGCCCGAAGCCATCACCGCGGGCCGGTGGCGAGACGATGAAGTCATGACGCTGCTGGAACGTTCGGATGCGATCGTCTTCGGAGCCCCGACATTGATGGGCAGTCTGTCGGCGGGGTTCAAGGCGTTTCTGGAGGCGGCGTTTACACCGTGGGCGACACAGGCGTGGAAGGACAAGCTGGCCGGGGGGTTCACCAACTCCGCCTCCCAGAGCGGCGACAAGCTGGTGGCCCTCGAGCAGCTCGCGGTCTTCGCCGCACAGATGAGCATGCAGTGGATCGGCGTGGGCGACCTCCCCGGCAACAACTGGAGCGGCGGTGCCCGCAACGACGTGAATCGGTTGGGCTCTTGGCTGGGAGTGATGAGTCAGAGCAACGCCGACCAGGGCCCTGAGCACGCCGGTTCGCTCGGCGACCGAATCACCGCCGAACGCTACGGCATGCGGATCGCCCATATGACGCAGCGTTGGGTCAACGCGGTGCCTTACGAGACGTCGCGGTTGGACGTAGATGACGCACGGGCCCTCTCCGTCGCCCTGGCGCGGCGGGACAACGCAGACGACCAGGCACCCTCCGTGCATGCCGCACCGGTGGGGGCGGCCAGTGCCTGACCACCGCGGGAAAACGCCGGGTGCGCATACCGGCTGGGCTCAGCTCAGCTGCCGGCGATGAGGTCTTGACCATCGTCACCTCCGCTGGCGCAGACCCCGAGCGGCAGGCGCGCGGGTCGCAACGTCCCTTCCCTAACAAGCCCTAAGGAGCACCCATGCCGTTCCATGTCATCGTGGGCGCCGGCCCGACCGGCGTAGCCACCGCCCGCCTGCTCGCCGAAGCCGGCGACCGTGTTCGCCTGATCACCCGAAGCGGCAGCGGACCCCAGCATCCAGGGATCGAGCTTGTCGGCGCCGACGCCACGGACAGCGAACGTCTGACCGAGCTGGCCCGTGGCGCGAACACGCTGTTCAACTGCGCCATGCCGCTCTACTACCGGTGGCCCACCGAGTTCCCGCCCATCAACCGGTCCCTGTTGACGGCGGCCGAGCGCACCGGCGCGGGGTACGTCCTCCTCGGCAACCTCTACGGGTACGGTCCGATCGACGGGCCCATGACCGAGGACCTCCCGCTGGCGCCCACCACCGTCAAAGGCCGCGTGCGCGCGCAGATGTGGGAGGAGGCCCTGGCCGCCCACGTCGCCGGCAAGGTGCGGGTCACCGAAGTGCGCGCGAGCGACTATGTCGGCCCCGGCGCCTACTCCATGTTCACGGTCCTGGTCGCCCCTCAGGTGCTCGCCGGGGAGCCGGCGGTCGTGCCGGCGGACCTCGACGCCCCCCACACGTGGACTTACACCGGCGACGTCGCCCGGGCGCTCGTCGCCCTCAGCCGGGACGACCGCGGGTGGGGACACGCCTGGCACGTGCCGTCCAACTCCCCGGTTTCGGTCCGCATGCTCAGCGAGCAGTTCGCCGAGATCGCGGGCGCGCCGACTCCAACGCTGGTGCGCATGTCGGCAGAAGATCTCGAGGCCGCCGGTGCCACCGACCCGGTCGTCGCCGAGTTCCCCGAGATGCAGTACATGTTCCAGAACCCCTTCAACTTGGACTCCTCCCGGACCCAAGCGACGTTCGGGCTCGCGCCGACCCCCTTTGGGGAGTCGCTGGCTGTGATGGTCGCCACGTTGGCCTCGGCCTGATCGACGTCGCCGCGAGACCCAGCGCCGAGGGCGCCGGGTGCGGTGGCATGCGCGCTGGCGTGCACGTCGTCAGGACGCTGCGACGGCCGGCTGCTGCCACGCGCTGCGTATCTTCCGCGCATGACGCCGGTTGACTTGCAGGCGCGCGCTGCTCGAGCACTGGGGCGCGACGCCGAGTGTTCCCGTTGCACGCCTGACGGCCACCGCGGTCCGCGAAGAAGACCTCACCGTGCTCGAGCTGCAAGCCACCCCGAACCGTCTGCACGCCGTCGACGACATCGAGGTGCCGGGCCCGGCCGGCGCGATGACCGCGCGCACCTATCGCCAACGACCTGGTCGGCTGCAGACTGTCCTGTACCTGCACGGCGGCGGATTCGTGATC
>JAOPZQ010000417.1 GCA_025964075.1 Solirubrobacterales bacterium
GGGAAGCGGCCGGCGGCCGTGGTCGGCGCCTCCGGATCGGCGGGGTCGCGGAAGTCGAGGAACGCGGCGTTGCCCTCGATCCCGCCGAGCCGCGCCTGCAGGGCCTGCCGGGTGAGCGTCCAGCCCAGCTCGTTGCCGCCCCCGCGGCCGAAGATGCCGCCGACCAGCGAGGCAATCGCAGCGACGTCCGAGGTGCGGAACGGATCGGGGCCGAGCGGGCGGCCGAGGGCGGCGTACTCGCCGGGCATCAGCAGCGGGTCGAGCTTCGCCTGAGCGACGTACGCGTTGATGCCGGCGACGTAGCTGACGACGTCCTGGTGGATCCGCTCGCCGTCCGCGCCGTACTGACGCCCGAGCGCGATCTGCCGCTCGAGGTCGGCCTCCGTGTACGGCGCGACGTTCCATTGCTGCTGGTCGAATGCGCGGTTGCCGGGAGCGCCGCCGGCGAACGACGACAGCTCGCTGCGGCCGAGGTGGCGCAGGACGTCGATGAAGAAGAGGCGATCCTCGGCCGTCGCGTAGCCGATGCCGAACATCAGGCCGCCGCGCGTCGTCCCGTACACGTGCGGCACGCCGAACGAGTCGTCGCGCACGATCGTCACGTCCGACCGCGGACTGTAGGTGCGCTCGATGTCGGTGGGCCGGACGCCGAACGTGGAGTCCTTGTAGTACGTCGAGATGTCCTGCGCCTGCAGGTTCGGCGCCGCGTACACCAGGTTGCCGTACATGTCGCGCTGGTCGGTGTTGTGCGCGGGGCGCACGCCGGTCGCGAGGAAGGCGGCGAGCTCGACGGCGTTGTCGAACCCGCTCGTTCCCGGCGGGAGGACGTCGCGGAACCCGCGGACGTCGTTCGTCCCGTAGGGCTGCACCGGCGCCGCGGCCCGCGCCGGCGCGGAGAGCGCGAGCGCGATGGCCAGCGACGCCAGCGCGAAACGGATGCGCGCCACCGTCGTCTCCTTGTTCGTCCCGAAGGCCGCGGAGACTAGACCGTGGCGCGGACCCGAAGCGCCGGTTTCTAGGCGAACACCGGCTGGCGGTCCGACGCGATCGCGGAGATCTCGTCGTAGGCCCGTTCGAACTCCTCGTCGGAGAGCACGGGCGTGCCCTCGAACGGAAGCTCGCGCGTGAGCTCGAGCCAGGAGCGACAGCCGCCGTACTCCTCGCGAACCTTGACGGTCACCGGCCGCGGGATGCGGTAGGCGCGCAGCAGGATCACGTGGAGCGGGTGGCGACGCTTCCACGCCAGGCGCTTCTCGGCGTAGTCCGTCGTCCACACGTAGTACGGCGACAGCGCCTCGACCGCGCGGCGGTCGGTGACCGTGAAGTGGGCGGCCACCTCGGCCCAGGCGCGAATGCGGACGCGATCGGGCTGGGAGATGTCGCCGTCGAGAGTCAGGGCACCGGCCGGCGGCTCGCCGTCGGCCCAGACGCCTTCCTCCAGCGCGCGCGACAGCTCGGGCTGGTGGGACTCGCGTACGAGGTCGTAGCGCTGATGGTCGAACGTGGGGTAGAGGAAGAAGCGGTCGTGCTCGAGAGCGAAGTGCTTCTCGGTCTCTCGAATTCCGCCCTTCCGGAGGGTAAGGAGTTGCTCGCCTTCGGCGAGCGCGCGGACGGTAACCGCCCATTCCTTGAAAGCAATCGGCATAGGTGTCAGAGGGGGGTGGCTTGCGTTGTCGACCGTGCGCGTGGGACTTGACTGAGTGCGCAGCGGACGCCGGATTCTAGGTTAAGTCCGCAAAATCCCAAAATATCCCTGCAAAACGAGGGGGTTTCGGATTCGAGGCTGATCTGGAGATTGTGAGGCATCGAAGGAATCGGACGGCGGACCGCAGCCCTCTTACCCAGGTCGGGGCCACTTGACGCGCTGTCTAGAGTCGTTTCCCGGCGAGGCCCTCGACGGCCTCGAGGAGGGCGGCGAAGTCGGCGTCGCCGAGGCCGCGGCCCATTCCGGCGGTGAGCAGCTGGTGGGCGTGCGCGGCGCCGGCGAACGGCGTGCCCGCCGCCTGCGTCTCCTCGAGGCAGAGGCGCACGTCCTTGAGCATGTGCTCGAGTTTGAACAGCGTCGTGTAGTCGTGCGCCCGCATCGGGCCCGCCTTGAGATCGAGCATCGCGGACCCGCCCGCCCCGGCGGCCATGACCTCGACGAGCGCGTCGAGGTCGACGCCCGTGGCCCGGCCGGCGACGAGGCCCTCGGCGAGGGTGGCGGCGTTCGCGGCGGCCACGGCGTTGTTGATCAGCTTGACCATCTGGCCCTGGCCGAGCGGGCCGGCGTGGACGATCAGCTCGCCCATCGCCGCGAATACGGGGCGGGCGCGCTCGAAGTCGTCGGGCGCGCCGCCGACCATGATCGTCAGCGTCCCGTCCTCCGCCTTCGGCGAGGAGCCGGTCACGGGGGCGTCGAGGAAGTGGACGCCGCGCTCGGCGAGCCGGGCGGCGATCTCTCGCGCCGCCGTTGGCCCGATCGTCGAGCAGTCGATCACGAGCTGGTCCTCGCGCGCGCCCTCCATCGCGCCGCCCTCGCCGAGGAGCACGCGTTCGACCTGGCTCCCGTCGACGACCATCGTCACGATCACGTCGCTGCGCTCCGCGAGCTCGGCGGGTGACGAGGCGACGGCGCCGCCGTGCTCGGCGACCCAGCGGTCCGCCTTCTCTCGCGTGCGGTTGTAGACCGTCAGCTCGAAGCCGGCGCGGGCCAGGCTCGCCGCCATCCGCCAACCCATGATCCCCAGGCCGATGAAGCCGACGCGCTCGGGCATGGCTTCATCATGCCGCACCGCCGTGGCCGCCGCCGCCCGGCGTCTCGATGCGCAGCCGCTGCCCGGGTTGCAGCTCGCCGCTCGCCTTCGGCGGCAGCTCGTCGCCGTCGAGGACGTTGCGCCCCGGCGCCCCGGGCTCGCCGCCGGCGGCGCCCGGAGGGGAGTGGCGGCGGCGCTCGGTGATCAGGTTGAACGTCATCGGCGCAAGCGCCTCGAGCTCGCGCGCGACGCCGTCGCCGCCGCGGTGGCGCCCGCCCCCGCCCGAGCCGCGGCGGAGCGCGTACTCGACGACCCGCAGGGGGAACTCGAGCTCGAGCGCCTCGACCGGAGTGTTCAGCGTGTTGCTCATCGCGAC
>JAOPZQ010000437.1 GCA_025964075.1 Solirubrobacterales bacterium
ACCTCGAGCGCCGCCTCGCGCACGATCTCTCGCAACTCCTCACCCACCGTGCGCTGATCGCCAGCGCCCCCCGCGCGCTTTACCGCACCTCCAACATCCCCCGCAGCCTCCTGCACCTGCTCTCCAACGCCCTTCATCGCATCCGTCCCCGTCGCATCCGAGACCGCGCTCGTTGCCCCACGCGCCGCCGAGCCGGTCATCTTCAACGTCTCACCAGCCACCCCGCCGGCACCCCGTCTCGCAGCATTGGACACGTTTCTGGCCTTCCGATCAGCCATCTCAAGTCCTCGCTTCCCTTCCTCGCTACCACGATCCCGGGCCGGGACGGTGTCTCACCAGGGTGTGGGAGACGGTCGTCCCGGCCGGCTGCCCAAGCGACCCGTTGGCGCTGTCCGTCGGACCACCATCGGACGACGGTGGGGGAGAGGCCGGGCCAAGGTCCAGTCGTAGAAGCGGTCCGGCGCAGCCACGCTGCATGTGTCTGCTCGACCAAGCACATAGCCAGATGGACCGTGTTCGCCCGAACACACAGCCAGATGGACCATGTACGACGCACGTCCGAAGCCTTGCCCCCGCGCGACGTCGACCTACACCGGACGCGGCGCAGGTTCCTGTTCGCCCGCGAGCAGGTCGCCGTGCATGGCTCCGCCGAGCGTTACTTCGCCGTAGGCACACCGGCCACGGGACCGATCCATGGCCGCCAACGAACGTAGGAGGTTCCGATGCTCAGTGCCATCCGATCATCGCACCGGCGCAAGCCGCCGATCACCCGGGTGACCGACGCGCTGCTCGCCGTGCCTCACCCTCACAGGAAGCGGCACCGCCACGCGGGCGCCGCCGCAATCGTGGCAGCGGTCGCCGGACTGGTGACGGTGCTCATCGGCACCGCCGCCGTCATCTTCCGCGACAAGCTGGCGTCGATCGTGAGCCACGGTGACGGGGTCGAGAACCACGTTCCCGACGCTGGCGAGGAGTGAGCGCGGCGATGGCTATCTCCACTCCTAACACCGGGCCCTCCGGGGGCGCGCTCACCGAGGTCCTCGAGCTGATCCTCGACCGCGGCGTGGTCATCGACATCTTCGTCCGCGTCTCGTTGGTCGGGATCGAGATCCTGACGATCGATGCCCGCATCGTCGTCGCGAGCGTGGACACCTACCTGCGCTACGCCGAGGCGGTCGGCCGGCTCAACCTGGACGGCCGCAAGCTGGGCGCCCAGGACCTGATCGCGGGCAACAAGACCGAGAAGGCGATCGAGGCGGCCAAGGACCAGCTCGGCGAGCTGCTCGCCGGCGTCGTTCAGCCGGCCGAGAAGTCCAGCCCGGCGCCTGCTGGCGAACGCCCTGTCCACCGCCGACCTGCTCGGCATGCCCCCCGGGAGGATGAGAAATGACCGGACGCCCCGAGATGACCGCGGACGCCTCGGCGACGCCGCAGGCCACGAGCCTTTACGTCTACGGCGTCATCCCCGCGGCCGACGCCGACGGCTGGCCGGGCGCGGACGGCCTCGACGCCCCCTCCGCGACCGTCCGGACCGTCGTGGCGGGCGAGGTGGCGGCGCTGGTCAGTGGCCTGCCGTCCGACCGCATCCCCGGCCGGCGGGACGACCTGGAGGCGCACCGGCGCGTGCTCTCGCTCGCAAACGAGCGCGGCACGACGATCCCGATGCGGTTCGGCATCGTGATCGACAGCGAGGACCTCGTGCGCGAGGAGCTGCTCGTCCGGCACGCCGCCGAGTTCGCCGACCTGCTCCGGAAGCTCCACGGCCACGTGCAGATGACCGTGCGGGCCTTCTACGCCGAGGACGCACTGCTGCGCGAGGTGGCCGAGAACGACCCTGAGATCGTCCGCCTGACCGCCGCGATCCAGGGACTCTCGGAGCTCGAGAGCCGGCAGGAGCGGATCGAGCTCGGCCAGTTGGTCTCCGAACGGATCAACGCGCGCCGCGAGCAGGACGAGCAGGCGCTGCTGGACCGGCTGTCGCCGCTCGCGACCGAAGTCCGCGTCGACCCGCCCGGCAGCGAGCGCGTAGCGCTCAACGTCCAGCTGCTCGTCCGGCGGGACCGCCGTAGCGCGCTCGACGAGGTCGTGGGCGTGCTCGGCACCGCCCTCGAGGGCCACCTCGCCCTTCGCTACCTCGGGCCGCTGCCGCCCTACTCCTTCACCGACCTCTCGCTCGAAGCCGGCGGCGAGTGATGGGCATTCTCACCGGGCTGCTGCTGTTGCCGGTCGCGCCGGTGAGAGGCGTCGGCTGGGTCGCCAACGTGCTCGCCGAGGAGGCCGAGCGCGAGCTGGAGTCCAGGGAATCCCCGGAGCGGGCGCTTGCCGACCTCGAGGCCGCGCGGGCGAACGGCGAGATCAGCGAGGAAGACGCCGAAGCGCTGGAGACCCAGCTGATCGAGCGGATGCTCGCCCGGCACGGGCTTCCGGGAGGGGCGTGATGTGCGCCCCTCCGAGCTCGCCCAAGAGGCCAGGCAACAGGTGTCCGAGATGACGGGCCTGCAGTCCGGCACGGTGACCGGCCTCGATCGCGCCGGGGAGGACCGTTGGGTCGTGACGGTGGAGGTGGTCGAGCTCGCGCGCGTCCCCGACACGATGGACGTGATGGGCACCTTCGAGGTCACGCTGTCGGAGGAGGGCGAGCTGGTCGCCCTCCGCCGCAGCGGCCGCCGCCGCCGGTCCCAGACCGACCAGGGAAGGGGTTAGCACCATGTCCGTCGACTACCGCCGGCCCGGCGGGCTGGCCGCGCCGCCGCCGTCGCAAGGGAGCAGCCTCGCCGACATCCTCGAGCGCGTGCTGGACAAGGGGATCGTGATCGCCGGCGACATCCAGATCAACCTGCTCGACATCGAGCTGCTCACGATCAAGCTGCGCCTGGTCGTGGCTTCGATCGACAAGGCGAAGGAGATGGGCATCGACTGGTGGGAGAGCGACCCCTCCCTCAACGCCCAAGCGGGCCGCCTCGACGCCGAGAACCGCGTCCTGCGCGAGCGCCTGGATCGCCTCGAGCGCGGGCTCGCCCCGGGCGACGGCGGGACGGAGCGCGCGCCGACGGGCCGGGTCGACGCCGCGCGCCCCGGGCCGGATGACTGAGGACCACGACCTGTGGGTCTGCGGTGAGCACACACGACCAGGTGGCGCAGCAGCGGGAGGTGGCGCTGGTCGACCTCGTAGACCGGCTGCTGACCGGCGGCGTCGTGCTCGGCGGCGACATCACGGTCTCGATCGCCGACGTGGACCTCGTCTACCTTCGGCTGCGGGTACTGCTGGGGTCCGCGTCGACCCTGGAAGAGCAGGGCCTGACGCTGCCGCGCGGGAATGACGTGCCGCCGGCGTGATCTGGGTCTAGACGCGCTGGGGGCGCACGAGCCGGTACGCCTCGGCGATCCCGATCCGCTCCAGCGTCGAGGGGTGCGTGGCGAGCAAGCGCAGCCATCTCGGCGGGTCAGGGTCGGCCACGTTGCGCACCGCGATGCGCCGCTCGAAGGAGACGAACGGCTCGGGGGCTTCGACGAGGCGCAAGCTGAACGCGTCCGCCCGCGCCTCGATCCGGCGCGAGAGCTGGTTGGCGACGAGCCCGACGGGCGCGCTCACGAGCGCGACGGAGAACGCGAGTGCGGGAACGACGGCCGACGCCTCGGCGCCCCGGGCCAGGTCCGTGGCGAGCTCGGCGACGGCGAACGCGCCGGCGGGCGCCGCGAGCGCGACGAACACGAGGCCGCGAAGCACGTCCCGGTGGCGGACGTGCGCGAGCTCGTGGGCGACCACGAGCCGCGTCTCCTCGCGGTCGAAGTGCTCGAGCAGCGTGTCGTAGAGCACCACGCGCTTCGTCGGGCCGAGTCCCGTCACGTACGCGTTCGCGGCGACCGTGCGGCGGCTCGCGTCGACCACGTACACCTCCCCGACGTCGACGCCCGCGCGGCGCGCCAGCTCGACTACGTCCCGACGTACCTCGCCGTCCGCCATCGGGGTGAACGTGTTGAACAACGGGTCGAGGAGGACGGGGCCGGCATACAGGAACCCGGCGCCGAGGACCACGGACAGCGCGGAGGCCGGCAGCCACCAGCGCGAGCCGAACCGACCCCTCAGTCCCCACGCCACCGCCGCCCCGCTGCCGGCAAGCGCCGCGCCGATCCCCCACGCCTTGCCGAGATCGCCCGCCCAGCGACCCCACGTGTCGGTCGCCAGCCCCACCTTCAGGGACCGCCGCCGCGCGAGGACCGACAGCGGCAGCGACGCAATCTCGAGCATCGCCGAAAGCCGCGCGCCCGCCAGCGCCGCGGCCACGAGCGGCCCGGGAGACCGCCGGCGCGACGGCCGCCGCCGACCGAGCACCGCCATGACCACCGCGCCGCGCACGAGCGCCGAAGCGCCGCCCAGGACAAGCTGCCCCCGGCGGAAGTCCCGCGCCCGGGTGATCTCCGCCCGGCTGAAGTAGGCGCCCACCTCCACCGGCACGGGCTCGATCAGCCCGCGGCGGGGGCGAAGCAGCAGCACCGCGACCTCCGCCACGGCGACCGCCGCGACCAGGCGAACCGGAACACGCGGTCGCACCACCAGACCACTGTCCCACACGCCGGAACGGCCCGGAAACCCCCCGGAGAACAAGTCCCCGATCCGCACGACGTGGCGATCGCCGGCTCGGACGGCGCCGTGGTCGCCAAGACGGCGACGATCACCGGCAAGTCGGCGAACCTCACGGCAGACCTGAAGCCCGGCACCGACGCGTTCTACTGCTCCGTCCCCGGGCATCGGCAGGCCGGCATGCAGGGCACCCTCACCGTGAAGTAGGCGTCGTGGCGCGACAGCGCTGCGCGGCGGTCCGCGCAGCGCTGTCGCAAGTTGACCGGCGCCGCCAGATCGACTAGATCTAACAGCACGATGGTGCCGCGGAACCTCCAGTTGGGTGGGCGCGCAACGGGGATCCTGGTGGCACTCGCGTTGTCGCTCTGTCTCGCCGCGGTTGCCTTCGGCCTGCCGCCGTTCACCACGGCACCGAAGTCGTCACCTGGGAGCGGTGGGCAAGCCGAGTTGTCCGGCGTTGACGCGGGGTGCCACGCGACCTTCGACCGGCTCGTGGTTCGCGCGCGGTTCGCGACTTCCAGCTACGACGTGCGGTACGTGAACCGGATCATCGCCGACCCGTCCGGAGTACCTGTGGCGCTGCTGGGCACCACGCGCATCCGAGTCGTGATCCGTAACGCGCGGGGACACACGAACGGAGGGACGAACCTCTTGCCGGGTCTCGTCACGCCGCTCTGCCCCAACCTCCGGCAGATCAGGAAGGCCGGCGACTTCGAGGGCGTCGTTTCCTTCGGACTCGGACTACGCCACAAGACAGGATTCCGCGTCTTCCGGCTCAGTGGCCCAACGCGGATCGTCGTCGACGTCGCCCACTGAGGTGACGACGAGCGCCCCCGGCTACCGGTCCTGCCAGAACGTGGCCGACACCTTCCGG
>JAOPZQ010000598.1 GCA_025964075.1 Solirubrobacterales bacterium
CGCGATTCCAGGCCGCGATCCGGCGGTAGCAGGAAAAAGGGGTCTGACCCCTTTTTCCGCTAGCGGAACAGGTCGAGCTCGCGCTCGCGGACGAGCGCCGCGGCGCCCGGGCCGTCGTCGTCGCTCACGTGGCGCTCGAGCCCCCGCACGACGACCACCGGCTCGCGCGTGTCCTTCCCGCGGGCGAGATCCGCGGCGCCGGCGATTTCGTCGGCGAGCGCGATCCACGTCGCCCGCATCTCCCGGCCGACCGAGTCCGGGCGCCCGCGCCAGTCCTCGAGCGGGGCGAGGCCGGCGGCGCCGATCGCGACGTCGGTCTGGCCGTGGCGCCAGGCCCGCCCGAAGGAGTCGGTGATCAGGACCGCCAGGCGGGCGCCCGTCCGCTCGCGCAACCCAGCCCGCATTCCGCGGGCCGACGCGTCGGGATCGACCGGGAGGAGGACGACCGTGTCCTCCTCGGGCGCGTTCGACGCGTCGACGCCGGCGTTCGCGCACACGAACCCGTGCGCCGTCACGGTGATGATCACGCCGCGCTCCGCGCGCAGCACCTCGGCCGCCTCGTCGAGGACGACCTGGACGTGCCGCGGATCCTTGTCGAAGCGCCGGCCGAGCGCGCGAGCGCGCGGACCGGGATCGACGTCGGCGAGGCGCCGCACGCGCCCCTCGGCCTTCGACACCGCCTTGTGCGCGACGACGACGACGTCGCCGTCGGACAACTCGACCGCGCCCGCGACGAGCGCGGCGAGGTCCGCCCCGGCGGCGATCTCCGGCAACCCGCCGAGCGCCGTCGCGCTCAGCCCGCTCAGCGCGCCATCGCCTCCGTCATGCGGGTGAGCCGGCTGAGCAGGCCGCGGGTGTGCGCGGCGCCGCCGTGGACGGACGCGAGGCGCTGGCGGAGCGCGCCGAGGTCCTCGCCGGTGTCGACGTCGAGGGCCAGTGTGGGCACCTCGATGACCTCGTGCGCGACGCCGGCGACGCGGGCTCGGTCCCGGTGGCGTTGGAGCGAGCCCGGGCCGAACCCCGGCTCCATCGCCTCGGGAGGCGCGAGCAGGAGGGCGTTGGTGCCGGTGCCGTGCCGGTCGGGGACGATGACGACGCCGGGCTCCTCGCGGGCGAGCAGCGCGTCGAGCTCGACCGGGTCGAGCGCGGGCGTGTCGCCGGGGACGAGCAGGACCCGGTCGTAGCCGAGCTCGCGGGCGCGGGTGATCCCGACCGCGGCGGCCTCGCTCTGCCCGACCTCGCGGCGGTCGTCGAGGACGTCCGCGCCCTGGCTCCCGGCGAGCTGCTGGGCGAGGTGGTCGGCGGTCACGACGAGCACCGCCTCGACGCGTTCGCTCCGCCGCAGCGCGGTGAGCACGTCGGTGAACATCGCCTCGGCGAGCGCGCGCCGCGGCGCGACGGGCACCGCCTGGCCGAGACGCTGCTTGGCGAGGTCGAAGGACTTGATCGGGAGGACGGCGAGGGTGCGCACGGGCGGCGAACGCTACCGGTCGGACCGGGTTGCGAGGGCGCCGGCGAACGCGAGGACCTCGTCCGCCACCCGGCGCCGGGACTCGGGAGCGTCCATCAGGGTGTCGGTGCGCAGCGCCGGGAGGCCGGGCACCGGCTCGTCGGCGACGATGCCGTCGAGCAGGCCGTCGTACGCTTCGGCGACGCCCGCGGCGCTCGCCTCGTGCCCGGCCCAGGCGAGGAACCGCTCCGTCGGTCCCTTGACCACCTGGCCGCCGACGATGGGGGAGACCGCGACGACGGGCCCGGGCGCACTCGCCAGCGCCTCGCGGATCCCCGGCACCGCGAGGATCGGCCCGATCGAGATGACCGGGTTGGAAGGGCCGATCACGATCGCCCGGGCGCGGCTCAGCGCGTCGAGGACCTCGGGGGTCGCGCGCGCCTCCCCGACGCCCGCGAAGCGCACGTCCTCGATCGGGCCGGCGGCGGGGGCGCGGATCATGAACTCCTGGAACGGCCAGATGCGCCCCTCGGCGTCGACCTCGGTGCGGACCGGCTCGTCGGCCATCGGGAGCACGCGGGCGCCGAGTCCGAGCGCCGTCGTCAGAGACGCGAGCGCGTCGGTCAGGCGCTCGCCGGCCGCCAGGCGCCGCGCGCGCTCGACCCCGATGGCCAGGTCGCGGTCGCCGAGGTTGAACCAGACGTCGACGCCGAGCTCGCGCAGCCCGTCCATGACATTGAACGTGTCCCCGTCGAGGCCCCAGCCGCGCTCGTCGATCCGGTCCGCCAGCCAGAACGTGCACAGATCGGGGTCGGGCGAGACGTAGGCGCCGTAGATCTCGACGTCGTCGGCGGTGTTCGCGACGACGACGAGATCGTCGCCGACGACGTCCAGCATCCCCCGCGCCAGCTTGGCCCCGCCGGTCCCGCCGGCGAGGATGACCACGGGGCTCTCGGACACGGACCCGACTATAGGGTTCGGCCGATGAACCGCTTCGAAGGACGAAACGCGCTGGTGACCGGCGGGGCCTCCGGCATCGGCGCCGCCACGGTGCGCCGCCTCGCGGCCGAGGGCGCGCGGGTCGCCGTCGCCGACCTCGACGAGGCCGGCGCTCGGGACGTGGCGGGCGAGGTCGACGGCTTCGCGGTCGTGCTCGACGTCAGCGACGACGACTCGGTGCGCGCGGGGGTGGCGAGCGCCGTCGAGGAGCTCGGCTCGCTCCAGGTCCTCGTCAACAACGCGGGGACCGACCGCTTCAGCTTCTTCTCGAACTCCGATCCCGAGCTTTGGGACTTCGTCCTCGGCGTGAACCTGCGCGGGGTGCTGTCGGTGACGCACGCGAGCCTGCCGCACCTCCAGGCGAAGGGCGGCGCGATCGTCAACCTCGCCAGCGAGGCGGGCCGGATCGGCGTCGCCGGCTCGTCGATCTACAGCGCCGCCAAGGCGGGCGTCATCGGCTTCACGAAGGCGATCGCCCGCGAGTCGGCGCGCTACGGCGTGCGCGCCAACGCGGTCGCCCCGGGCCCGATCGACACGCCCCTCCTGCGGTCGATCGGCACGCTCGGCGCCGTGGGGGAGAAGTGGCTGCGCCTGACCGTCGAGGCGACCGCGCCGAAGCGGCTGGGGACCGCCGAGGAGGTGGCGGCGGCGATCGCGTTCCTGGCCTCGGACGACGCGGCGTACGTCACCGGCCAGACGCTCGGCGTGTCGGGCGGGCTGTCGATGTGGTGACGGGGTCGCTTCCCTGCGGCATTCGGGCGGCGGGCTCGGCCGCTGGCAACGGCGCCACGAGGGGGAGGGAGCGGTCCGGTGTGGCGCTCCGCCGGGGGGTGTGGTCAGCCATGGGCAATAGTTACCCATACGTGACCGCACCCCCTCCCGAGCGGGCGCCGCCCCCGACCGCGCCCACCTCCTTCGAGGCGTCGTTTTTTCGCCTGGTAACCCACGCCGCCCCTGGGTACAATTTAGGAGACATTCCGACTATCGGGTCTCCACGAATGAGAGCGACATGGCTGTAGACCACGACGTGCAGGCAGGTGAGCAGGATCTGGAGCGCTGGCGCCGGGAGCGCTACGAGTCCGCTGCGGAGCGCGACGCGCTGTTCACGACGATGAGCGGCGAGCCCATCGCCCCGCTCTACACCGAGCGCGACCTTCCCGCCGATCCTGCCGCCGCGATCGGCCTCCCCGGCGACTATCCCTTCACGCGCGGGGTGTACCCGAGCATGTACCGCGGGCGCATGTGGACCATGCGCCAGTTCGCCGGCTTCGGCACCGCCGAGGAGACCAACGAACGCTTCCGTTACCTGCTCGACCACGGCCAGACCGGTCTCTCGACCGCGTTCGACATGCCCTCGCTGATGGGGCACGACTCCGACCACCCGCGCTCGCTCGGCGAGGTGGGCCGCGAGGGCGTCGCGATCGACACCGTCGACGACATGCAGACCCTGTTCCAGGGCATCCCGCTGGACGAGGTCTCGGTGTCGATGACGATCAACGCGCCGGCGCCGATCATGCTCGCGTTCTACGTGGCGGCGGCGGAGCGGAACGGCATCCCGCCGGAGATGCTCGCCGGGACGATCCAGACCTACATCCTCAAGGAGTACATCGCCCAGAAGGAGTGGTGCTTCCCGATCGACCCGGCCATGCGCCTGGTCACGGACATGATCGAGTGGTGCGCCAAGCGCATGCCGCGCTGGCACCCGGTCTCGATCTCGGGCTACCACATCCGCGAGGCCGGCTCGACCGCCGCGCAGGAGCTCGCGTTCACGCTCAAGGACGGTCTCACCTACGTCGAGAACGTCGTCGAGCGCGGCGTCGACGTGGACGACTTCGCGCCGCGGCTCAGCTTCTTCTTCAACGCGCAGATCGACTTCTTCGAGGAGATCGCGAAGTACCGCGCCGCGCGGCGGATCTGGGCGCGCGAGCTGCGCGAGACGTTCGGCGCCAAGGACCCGCGGTCGTGGCTCATGCGCTTCCACACGCAGACGGCCGGCGTCTCGCTGACCGCCCAGCAGCCGCTCAACAACATCGTGCGCACGGCGATCGAGGCGCTCGCCGGCGTCCTCGGCGGCACGCAGTCGCTGCACACGAACTCGTTCGACGAGGCGCTCGCGCTCCCGACCGAGCTGGCGGTGCGGGTGGCGCTCCGCACGCAGCAGATCATCGCCGAGGAGACCGGGGTCCCGCACACGGCCGATCCGCTCGGGGGCTCGTACTTCGTCGAAGCCCTGACCGATCGCCTCGAGCGCCTGGCCTACGACTACTTCGCGAAGATCGACTAGCTCGGGGGCATGGTCGAGGCGGTCAAGCGCAACTACCCCCAGCGCGAGATCGCCGAGGCGAGCTTCCGCTACCAGGGCGAGGTCGAGTCCGGGGAGCGCGGCATCGTCGGCGTCAACCGCTACCTCGAGGGCAACGACGACGAGCCGATCCCGCTCCTGCGGATCGACCCCGCGCTCGAGCGCAAGCAGGTCGATCGCCTCCAGGCCTCTCGCGCTCAGCGCGACGGCGCGGCGGTCGAGCGCGCGCTCGCCGAGCTGCGTCAGGCCGCGGGTCCCGAGGGCGGGAACCTGATGGAGCCGCTGCTCACGTGCGCGCGAGCCGCCGCGAGCGAGGGCGAGATCATCGAGGCGCTGCAGGACGTCTTCGGCACGTACACCGAGACGCCCGTCTTCTAGAAGTCGCCGGCGTCGTGGCGCAGCTTCGCGAGGACGCGAGTGACGGCTTCGACGTCCTCGCGCGGCAGCGCGTCGAGGGTGAAGCCGGCGGCGTTCAGCTCCTCGGTCGCCGCCGTCGCGACCTCGCGACCGCGGTCGGTGATCTCGGCGAGCGTCGCGCGGCGATCGGTGTCGTGCGGGCGCCGGCGGACGAGGCCGGCCTGCTCGAGGCCGTCGACCAGGTTGGTGACGCTCGTGCGGTGGACCTGCAGGCGCTCTCCCATCTTGCCCAGCGGCAGCGCGCCGCGGCGGGAGAAGAGGAGCAGGACGAGCGCCTCGTAGCGGGGGAAGGTCAGGCCGTGCTTGCGGAGCATGGCGTTCAGCTCCGAGAGGAGGATCTGCTGCGCGCGCATGATCGACGTGACGGCCGCCATCGGCGTCGCGGGCTCCTCGCCCCAGCGCTCGCTCCACTGCCGGCGCGCCTCGACGATGGGGTCAAAAGGCAAGCTCACGGCGCCGAAGGTTCTCAGACGCCCCGGAGGCTAGGGTGAGATCCATGCGCTACGGATACAAGGCCTCCGCCGAGCAGTTCGGGCCTCGGCCGCTCCTCGACTACTCGGTCCTCGCCGAAGAGCTCGGCTTCGACACGGTCGGCGTGTCCGACCACTTCCAGCCCTGGCGTCACAACACGGGTCATGCGCCCAACGCGCTCGCGTGGCTCGGCGCGCTCAGCGTGAGCACGAAGAACGCGTTCACGGGCACGAGCGTCCTCACGCCGACGCTCCGCTAC
>JAOPZQ010000485.1 GCA_025964075.1 Solirubrobacterales bacterium
TCGTCCTCGGCCCGCTGATGCACGAGTTCGGCTGGGGCGACGGCGACCACGACCTCCTCGCCGCGGGGAGCCTCGTCGGCCACGTCCTCGAGTGCGGGCCCCAGTGCAACGGCGGGATCCACACCGACTGGGACACCGTCCCGGGGTGGGACGACATGGGCTACCCGATCGCCGAGTGCCGCCCCGACGGCACGGCGACGATCGAGAAGCCGCCCGGCACGGGCGGCCGCATCACGCCGGCGACGGTCGGCGAGCAGATCCTCTACGAGATCGGCGACCCCGGCGCCTACGTGATGGCCGACGTCGTCTGCGACTGGCGCCAGGTGCGCGCCGAGCAGGTCGGGCCCGACCGCGTCCGTGTCTCCGGCGCCCGCGGGTCGGCCCCGACGCCGCACTACAAGGCCACGGCCACGGTGCCCGACGGTCACCGCTCCCTCGCGACCGCGCTGTTCGCCGGCATCGACGCGGCCGGCCGTGCGCGCCGCGCCGGCCGGGCGATGGTGACCCGGGTCGAGCGGCTGCTCGCGGCGGACGGGCACCCGCCGCTGACCGAGAGCTCGGTCGAGGTGATCGGCGCCGGCGACACCTTCGGCGACGAGCATCGTCCCGACACGGCCCTCGAGGCCGTCCTGAAGGTCGGCGTGCGCCATCCCGATCGCGACGCGCTCGGCATCTTCGCCTCCGAGTTCGCGCCGATGTCGCTGGTGGCGCAGGGCATGACCGGAATCTTCGCCGGGCGCCCACGCGTCGCGCCCGTCTTCCGCGTCCACCATCTGCTGGTGGACAAGAGCTCCGTGGCAGTCCAGATCGCGACGGGCGCCTCCGAACGTCCCGTCGCCGTTGCCGCCGGAGAGCCGGGTGCCGTGGTCTCCACAGCCCCGACCGCCGAGCCCGCGGGCGACCCTCCTCTGCCCGCGGGCCGGACGGTCCCTCTGCGCCGGGTGGCGTGGGGCCGCAGCGGCGACAAGGGCGACAAGGCGAACATCGGCCTGATCGCCCGGCACCCGGACCTCGTGGCGATCCTCCGCGACCAGGTGCCGGTCGGGCGGGTCGCCCGGTTCTTCGCCCACTACCTCGAGGGCGAGGTCGAGCGCTGGGAGCTGCCCGGGCTGAACGCCTTCAACTACGTCCTCGACGGCGTGCTCGGCGGCACCGGCGGAACCTCGTCGCTGCGCTATGACCCGCAGGCGAAGTCCTACGCCGCGATGCTGCTCACGCTCCCGGTCACCGTCCCGCGGGAGCTCGAGTGGCTGCTCCACGCGGGACCCGCGGCGTGAGCCTGCCCGAGAAGGTCCTGATCGCCAACCGCGGCGAGATCGCGGCCCGCATCCTCCGCACGGTGCGCCGCCTGGGGCTCGCGAGCGTCGTCGTCCACCACGCGGTCGACGCCGGCAGCCTCGCGGTGGTCGAGGCGGACGAGGCCGTCGAGCTCGCCGGCGACCCGCCGGTCGCCGCCTACCTCGACGTCGAGGCGATCGTCGCCGCCGCCCTGCGCACCGGCGCCGACGCCGTGCACCCCGGCTTCGGCTTCCTGGCGGAGAACGCCGGCTTCGCCGCGGCGGTGGAGGCGGCCGGTCTCGCGTTCGTGGGTCCCGGTCCGGAGGCGATCCGGGCGATGGGCGACAAGATCGCCTCGAAGCGCCTGGCCGCCGCGGCGGGAGTGCCGACGCTGCCCGGCTCCGACGGCGCGGTCGCGAGCGCCGAGGAGGCGCTGGACGAGGCCGCGCGCATCGGCTATCCGGTCCTGCTGAAGGCGAGCGCGGGCGGCGGCGGCAAGGGCATGCGCATCGCGCGGGACGCGGCCGCCTGCCGCGACGCGTTCGCGCGCGCGTCCGCCGAAGCGGAGGCCGCGTTCGGGGACGGCCGGCTGTTCCTCGAGCGCTACGTCGACCGGCCGCGGCACGTCGAGGTGCAGGTCCTCGCCGACGCGCACGGCACCGTCCTGCACCTGGGCGAGCGCGAGTGCTCGATCCAGCGCCGGTACCAGAAGGTGATCGAGGAGGCCCCGTCGCCGGCGGTCGACGCGGACGCGCGGGCGGCCATGGGCGAGCGCGCCGCCGCGCTCGCGCGGGCGGTCGACTACGTCTCGGCCGGCACGGTCGAGATGGTCATGGACGAGCGCGGCGAGTACTTCTTCCTCGAGATGAACACGCGCCTCCAGGTGGAGCATCCGGTGACCGAGCTCGTCACGGGCCTCGACATCGTCGAGCAGCAGCTGCGGATCGCGGGCGGGGAGCGCCTCGCGCTCCGCCAGGAGGACGTGCGCCTCGACGGCCACGCGATCGAGTGCCGCATCTACGCCGAGGACGCGGACGCCGGGTTCGTCCCGGCCACCGGCCCGCTCGGCGTCGTGCGCTTCCCGGGCGGCGACGGGGTGCGCGTCGACCACGGCCTGGTCGAGGGCGAGCGCGTGACCGCGGCCTTCGACCCGATGCTCGCCAAGGTCGCGGCCCACGGCGCCACGCGCGCGGAGGCGATCGACCGCCTGCGCGGCGCGCTGCGCGACACCGTGCTCCTCGGCACGGTCACGAACACCGACTACCTCGGCCGCGTCCTCGCCCACCCGGCGTTCCGGGACGGCGCCACGCACACGGGCTTCCT
>JAOPZQ010000493.1 GCA_025964075.1 Solirubrobacterales bacterium
TCCGGCCAGCGCGAGCTGGTTGTAGCAGGTGATGCTCCAGCCGATGAAGTTCAGCGCCATCGACGCGCCGATCGCCATGTCGCCGGGCGCGAGCAGGCCGGTCCCCGCGGAGACGAAGTCCGGCGGCGACTCGGTATGGACGGCGATCTCGCTCGTCGCGTCGATGAACGCCCCGTTCGTCGCATCGACCGCGATGTCGTGCGCGGAGACCGCGCTCGCGGCGATGAACGCGGATGCTCCGCCGAGGATCATGTTGGCGGAGAACGTGCCGGCGAAGCCCTTGGCGCTGCTTGGCGGCCGGTTGTTGTTCTTCACCTTGACGGACGTGCTCTGGGCCCAGGCGAGCACGTGGCCGTCGGCGACCGCGTGCAGGCCGAGGTCGCCGCCCGTGACCGTGATCGTCGACCCGGTCACCGAGGCCTCCGTGCTCCGCGTGAGGCTGTTGAGCGCCTCGGTGCTCGTGAGGACGACGAGCGGCGTGAGCGACTCGAAGATCGCGTGCGTGGCGGTCGCGGAGAGCACCGTCTGGTCGTGGGCGGCCTGGCTCACGCCGCCGGCGCCGGCGGTGACGCCGCTCGTCGCGGTCGTCGCCTTGGTGTTGCCGGTGAGGGTGTTGCGCGCCACCTTGGCGCTCGCGGCGAACGCGGTGTCGGTGATCGCGTTCAGCGTGAGGCCGGTGACCGCCACGTGCGCGCCGGTGACGAAGGCGAGCGCGTCGTCCTTGCTGACCGTGATCTCCACCTTGCCGAGCAGGTCCGAGGTGATCGTCGCGGCGACCGAGCCGGTGTCGTGGGCCTCGACGGTCGCGCCGCCGGCCGAGCTCAGCGTGTTCCCGCTCGCGGGCGTCCCGGCCAAGTAGGCCTGGGTGTCGCGCGACAGGTTCACGCGGGAGAGGATCCGCCCGAACTGCAGGAACGCCGTCGTCGTGATCGCCGTCAGCGTTCCGTAGTCGGTGGTGTCGATGATCGTGATCGCGACCTCGGCGTCGTCGAGGGCGCGGACGAGCGCGCTCGACGCGGCCGGTCCGGTGACGGTCGCCTTCCCGCCGGCGGCGACGCCGGCGTGCGTCAGGTCTGTCGCGTCGAGGCGGACGGCGCCGTTGATCCCGTCGGGGTCGCTGGGGTTGTCGGTGTAGCTGACGCTCGGGTCGACGCCGGACCACGTGAAGTGCGTCGTCGTCGTCGCGAGGATCTGGAGGCTCCCGGCGCTGACGGCGCCGCCGCTCCGGACCTCGGCGACCGAGGTCGAGGCGAGCGTGTAGGTCAGGTCGGACGCGAGCGTCTGGCCGGTGAGGGCGATGGTGTGGCTGACGGCCGCGGAAAGGACGAGCGCGCCGGTGGCCGTGATGGTGCCGTCGACCACGACGTGCGCGCTCGCGGTCAGGGTGGCGCCGATGGTCGACGCGCTGCTGTCCGCCGCGACCGCGTTCAGCGTCACGGCGGCGGCGGTGAGGGCGGCGCCGGCGTGGACCGTGATGTTCTGCGCCGTGACGGCGAGGATGGCGCTGCCGAGGCTCGGCATGCCGGCGAGGAGCTCGACGGACTCACCGGGGGCGTTGATCGTGAGCGATCCGGTGGGGACGGCGAAGACGAAGGTGTCCGCCGGAGTCGTCGTGTCGGTGACCCTCACCCCCGAGGGATCGGGCCCCACCTGCAGCGTGTGCCCGGGGGCGGTGCCGGTCACGGTCACGCCGGTCGCGGTGACGTCGACCGTGAAGCTGCTGCCAAGGACGTACAGCGAGAAGTGCGGGAGCGCGGCGGTTACGGCTCCGGTCGCCGCGTCGTAGCTCGAGCCGATGGCCTGCGGGCCGTTCGCCGGGTCGAGGTAGTAGATCCGCGACGCTTGGCCGGCCCCGCCGATGGTGAGCACGGGAGCCGAGTTGAAGTGCTCGATGACCGCGCCGGTCGCGGCGTCGATCGCCTGGAGGTCGTAGGCGGTCGCGGCGAAGACGAGGCCCGAAACGCTGACCGCGACGGGGGTGATCAGCACGTAGGCGTCGCTCGGCAGGCTGCCGGGCGCGAACGTGAGGGTGGCTGCTCCGGCGCTCACCGTGCCGCCGCGGGCGGCGAGGATCAGCACGGAGCCGGCGGGCGGAGGCCCGCGGCCGGCTGTGAGAACCGAGGGCTCGGTGGAGATCTGATCCGAGGACGTCGGCGCCAGCAGGTCGCCGGCGGGCGGGACCGCGGGCGAAGCGTTGCCGGCGAGGTCGGCGGCGCCACCGGTCGAGCCGGTCCCCGTCGCGCCCCCGGAGGCGATCGGCGTCGCGGCGGTGGGACCGACCGGCTGCGGCGCCGGCGCCGACGGAGCGTCGAGCGTCGTCGTGGTGGTGATCTGGCCGCCGACGTCCGGCGTGCTCGACTGGATGGTCTGGGCGGCGGCGGCGTCGAGCGTGGTCGGCGCCGGCTGGGCCTGCGCCTGAGGCCCGGAGACGGTCACCGAGGTCACGGTGGTGTCGCCGACGACGGTGGCGTCGGAGAGGGTCGTGGTCGCGACCTGGAGCAGCGCGTCCGAGACGGGCGGAGGCGCGACCGGCACCACGGTGACGACGGGCGCCGAGACCGTGACCATCGTCGTCACCGGGGCGGTCGACACCATCGCGGGCGTCGCGGGCGAGACCTGCGCCGGCGCGGTGCTCGACGTCGAGACGCGGGCCGGCGCGGATGACGACGGTGAGACAAGCGTCGGCTCGGTCGTCGAGGTCGTGGTGCTCGAGGAGTCGGTGCCCGCCTGCGGGCCCGCGGCCGCGGAGCCCGACGACGCGGCCGGCGCTGCTCTCGTCGCGCTGGACGACGTGCTCGTGCCGCCCGCCGGCAGGTTCAGAGATCCGACGGTGGGAACGCTGTACGAGCCCGAGCCGGACGGCGACTGGCCGGAGGAGGCCGAGCCGAGCGCGGTGGTGGAGATCGCCCCGATGTTGTCGTCGACCTCGGGCACGCCGGCGAGCGGGTCCTTCGTGGGGGCGGTGGACTTGCCGCCCGGCGCGCTGTACTGGTCCGTAACGATCGTGGACTTCGGGGCCGTGACGGTGCGCCTGGCCGGCCCCGTGGCCACGGTGTGGCGCACCACGCGCACGAGCCTGCGCGTCGGCTGCGTCGCGGCGGCGGCGGCTGCGAGCTTCTGGGCGGCGCGCAAGGTGTGATCGGCGGCGCGGCTGCGCGGATGGGCCGCCGCGACCGGCTTGGGCGCCTTGAAGGCCGGGAAGGCGAGCGTCGGCGCCGCGACCGCCGTGAGCGAGGCGTCGGCGGAACGCGGGGCTGCGAACACACCCGCCAGGGGGGCGAGGCCGTAGCTCCCGAGCAGCGGCACGAGGCCGACCGTCACGAGCGCCTTGCCCAGCCGGCCGTGGACCATGCCGATGAGACTCGGATGGTAGGCGTGCGCGTGGCCCGCGACCGGGTCTCCCCCTCGGGGCGCGCTCAAAGCTGGACGTAGCGATAGGTGATTGATCACGCGGAACCGAACTGGGCACAGCCGTGCGTTCGGTCCCCTACGAACTCGCGCGTGGCTCCTACCCCGTCGACCGCCCGCCTGGCCTTCTTGCCGGCGGCACGATCGAATCGGCGGTAGTCGTACCAGACCGGAAGGAGGACCCGCAAGACACCGCTTTGTCGGAGTTCGGACGCCGGCGACGCGATCGGGCCCAGGGCATGGCGGCTGGCGTTTCGGCGCCCGGTATGACGCCGGTATGAATCACGTCGGGGACGCTCGGCGCCGAGGACCACGGACCGCGCGGAGGCCGGCAGCCACCGGGCGTGAGCCGAAGCGACCCACACCGACTTCGCCGAGACGCTGGCCGGCGCGCGACAGCCACTCGCGGCGCCGGATCTCCTCGACGCCGGCACCGATTGACCGCGTACGACGCCCAATGCGTCGCGCTCGCGCAGGCTCTGTCGGCGTCGCTGTTGATCACCCACGCGCGGCATGGCCGACGCTGCGCGCGCGGGCGGGCTCCCGACCGCGTAGGCGGCGCGGAGCCCCCACCACCCGTCTGGTAGAACCCGAAGCCATATCCCTCCCCAAGGAGCCTCCATGGCCTACGAGGTACCGCCGCTTCCCTACGACTACAACGCGCTGGAGCCTCACATCGACGAGCAGACGATGCGGGTGCACCACGACAAGCACCACCAGGCTTACGTCGACAAGGTGAACGCCGCGCTCGAGGGGACCGAGCTCGCGGGCTCGCCCATCGACGAGGTGCTGAAGAACCTCGACCAGGTCCCCGAGGGCAAGCGGACCGCCGTGCGCAACAACGGCGGCGGCCACTACAACCACTCGCTGTTCTGGGAGTGGATGTCGCCCGACGGCGGCGGTGCGCCGAGCGGCGCGCTGGCGGAGGCGATCGACTCGGCGTTCGGCTCCTTCGACGACTTCAAGGCGAAGTTCAAGGACGCCG
>JAOPZQ010000512.1 GCA_025964075.1 Solirubrobacterales bacterium
GCCGTCAAGATGCCTGCGGCGGCAGCAACGGAGGTCATGCGGCGACTGGCGGGACGAGCGAGGCGCTCTGCCTTAGGACCCGACCAAGCGCCGTGACAGGCGACCTATCGCGATCGAAATCGTGGCGTTGCGATCGTCCGGCGCCAGTCTTCGCGGACGCGTCCTACGTCGTCGCCAAAGGAATCGCCCGGGCTTGATGACGAGGGCGATCGTCGGCGCCGCGCGCGGGTCGGGTCGCCCGGGCCACCAAACTCGCGCGAGCCGCCCGACTCGCGGCGCGCGACGCGCGTGGCGTATAGCGACAACGCCGACGGTCCGAACTTGTTGTGCTGTACTCACCGGCTGCGCCTCTTCCTCCACGGCGAGGTCGAGTGCAAGCGCCGCGGCACGTCAACGACCCTCAACCGAGTCCGGGCTTTGCCTTCGGTCGTGGACCGGCGGGCCCCAAGCAGCGACTGCCCGGGCTAGAGGACGGCTTCGGCCGGGTCGGTGGCTGGGCGCTGCCGCCCGGCCCTCGCGCGAACGCGCCCGGACGCGAACGACTCGTTCGCCGGCGTGGCGAGGGGAGCGGCGGAACGGGTCCCCGGCCGCGTGCGCCAGGCGAGACCGGCGACGACGAGGGCCAGGCCGGCAATGATGCTCCCCATGATCTCAAAGGTCGCATTGAGCCCGATCGATGCAGTCAGGACCCCGGCGACGATCGCCGGTACAGAGAGTGACGCGTAGGCGACGAGGTAAAAGGCGGACATCACCGAGCTGCGGTGCTCGGCTGGGATAGAGCTCGACAGGGCGCGCAGGGCGCCGAGGAAAGCGACGCCGAAACCGGCGCCCGCGATCACGGTGGCGATCACGTACAGCGCCCCCGACCCCGCGGCGGTGGCGAGGACGATGCCGAGCAGCCCGGCCGACAACACGATCGACCCTCCTGCGGCGCCGGTCCACGGGACGCTGCGGCGAAAGACCAATTGGGCGATTGCGGCCGTGCCGGCGAGGGCGAAGACGCTGAGGCCGCCGACCAGGTGGTCGGGGGTGTGAAAGAGGGTGGCCGAAAGCTCGGGACCCAAGGCCAGCGAGAGTCCCCCGATCGACCACGACGACATCACCCCGAGGGCGGCGAGCAGGAAAGCGGGACGCACCTCTCGTGGTATTCCCGGTCGCTGCGGACGCAGCCGCAGCCCCACGGGATCGGCGACGGGCTCACGCATGGCCAGTGTGCCGGCGAACGCGACCGCGAACAGGAGGAAGGCGGCGACGTAGGGGAGGACCCGCGGGGCCGGAAGCAGTTCGACGATCAGCGCCGAGACCAACACCCCCAGGCCCATTCCGCCGGCACTGGCCGCGCCGTTGTGCAGCCCCACGGCTCCGGAGTCACGCTGCGGGTGGAGGTCCAGCAGGGCGGCACTGGCTGCACTGAGGGCGAGCCCGGTCGCCAGTCCCTGCAAGGCGCGCGCCGCGAACAGCCAGACCACCGAGGTGGCCAGCATGAACATGATGGTCGCCGCCATCAGCAAGCCAAGCGCGACCAGGAGGACCGGTCGGCGACCGACGTGATCCGAGACCGGCCCCGCCAGGAGCAGGGTCGCCAGCACGCCAAACGCATAGGTCGCGTAGACCAGCGTCAGCAGCACCGGCGTGAGCGACCACATCTCTTGATAGGTCCCGTACAGGGGAGAAGGCGTACCCGACGCGAACAGGGCCAGGCCAATTACGCTCGCCATCAATCCGTATGCGGCGCGTCGCGATACGGTCCGCCTCGAGGTCAGGCTCTTTGGGCTCATGACTGCCATGGGTTCGCGGTCCTTCTCCGTTATTTCCAAACCTTTCGAAGTATCGTAGCAGGCGCTATAGTCAAGCCCATGAGCACTACTGCCGCCAGTCGCGAAAAGATCCCGCATCCCGCCAAGGAGGCGCTGGATCTGGCGACGGTCATGCGGGCGTTGGGCGATCCCATCCGCCTCGAAATAGTCGGTTTGCTCGCCGACGGGCAGCCCCGGCTCTGCGGCGAGATCTATGCCGCGTTGGGGCTGCCCAATTCGACGGGCTCCTATCACCTGCGAACCATGCGTGAGGCCGGTCTTACTCGCCATCGTCCGGCGGGAACGCAGCGCCACGTGTCCCTGCGCCGTGACGATCTGAACGAGCGTTTTCCCGGGCTGGTCGACGTTCTCGTTGGCGATCTCCAGCGCGGTTGAGCAGGCTAACTGAGGGGGACGGCGCAGTTCTCCCCGGCTGGTGAGACTCTTACTGAGCGCGGCTTGTCATGCGGATGGTGTGCGGAAGTAGTGCCCCTCGTCCAGGTCGGCGATGAGGCCGGGGTACTTCGGTTCCCACCCGAGCTGTTCCCGGGTCAGGGCGCTCGAAGCCGGCGCGTCGACCCCTAGGAAGGCGGCCAGAAAGCCGAAGTGCTCGCCCGCGTTCTCGGGGGACATTGACTCCTGGGTGCTTCACACACCCAGAACCCAGGCGCAATCTGGCGCCGCTGGGTGGAACCACATCGGGGACACGGCACGGGATGAGAGCTTACGCTGCGCGCAAAATGGCCTGGGTCCGCCCCTGCGGATCGTCACGGTTCGGAGCTTCTGCTAGCGGTATCGCACGCGTCGCGGGCGCCGGACCCTCCAGCGAGAGGGCCGGCGCGCGACGACATGCTTCGAGTTCAGCCCGAGACCGTCGCCGAGACGACTCGCCGTGTTTGTCGCGCGATAACGATCTCCTCGCCCGCGGTAACCACCAGCGCTCGCACTGAGGAGCCCGGCGCTGAGATGTCGGCGTCGGCTGGACGCTCCGCATTTGCCTCAGCGTCAATCGTGAGCCCGAGGTGGGCGACCCGCTCGACGATCGCAGCGCGGATCGCGGACGAGCCCTCGCCGACGCCGCCCGTGAAGACGACGGCATCGACCCCGCGAAGCGTCGTACTCATCGCCGCGATCGCGCCGGCGACGCCCCGCACGAAGATCGCCACGGCGAGGCGCGCCGCCTCGTCGCCGGATTCGGCGGCACGCTCGATCGCGCGGACACCGCCCCCGATCCCCGAAATGCCGAGCAAGCCAGAGCGATGGTTCAGCGCTTGCTCGAGCTCGGCGACCTCGACCCGTCCGTCGAGAAGATGCAGGAGGAGGCCCGGGTCCACCGACCCCGAGCGCGCGACCATCGGCACGCCCTCGAGCGGCGTGAATCCCATCGTCGTGTCGACGGACCGTCGGTCGAGGACGGCGGTCGCCGAGCAGCCGCTGCCGAGGTGGCAGACGACAAGGCGGCGGGTGGCCGCCGTTCCCGCGATTGCCGCTGCGCGCTCGACGCACCACTCGACGTTGAGACCGTGAAAGCCGAAGCGGCGCAGGCCGAAGCGTTCGTTCCATTCCCGTGGGAGCGCGTATGTCGAGGCCTCGTCGGGGAGCGTCTGGTGAAAGGCGGTGTCGAAGCACGCGATGTGGGGGACGTCGGGGAGCGTTTGCAGCGCGGCGTCGATGCCCTCGAGCGCCGCACGCGTGTGTAGCGGGGCGAGTGGCGCGAGGCCCGCGATCTCGCTCCGGACCTCTGGTGACAGGAGCACGGGGCCGGCGAACCGTGTGCCCCCGTGGACGACACGGTGGCCGACGGCGTCGACCCCGGGTGCTGCGTCGGCGAGCGCGGTGCGGAGCGCGTCGGCATGGCGGCCGGGTTCGGTCTCGTCGGGGTCCCAGCGCTCCTCGCCGCGCGCGAGGATCGCGTCGTCGGAAGGATCGACGACGGCGTGCTTCAGGCTGCTCGACCCGGCGTTGACGACTAGGACTCGCACGCGACGCCGGGCCAGGTCCAGTCGCGGATGTACGGCATGTCCTCGAGGTGCTGTCGGACGTAGTCGTGGTGGCGGGCCAGCTCCTCCTCGCAATGCTGTTCGAGCGCCGCGGCGCCTGCCGGCGCGCGGCGGGAGCGGCGCAGCGCCTCGCGTGCGAGGTGGAAGCGGCTCATGCCGTTCAGCACGACCATGTCGAACGGCGTCGTCGTGGTGCCGTGCTCGGTGTAGCCGCGCACGTGGAAGCGGTCCGCGTGGGGGCGCCCGTGGAGGACCTGATGGAGCGCGCGGGCGTATCCGTGGAACGCGCACACGACGTCGGTCTCCCTTGTGAACAGGTCGGCGAACGCGTCCTCCGGCATGCCGTGCGGATGGACATCGAGGGGAGGGAGAGACATCAGGTCGACCACGTTGACGACCCGAGTCTGCAGCTCCGGGACCCATTCGCGTAGGAGCTGGACGGCCGCGACGGTCTCCAGCGTGGGGACGTCACCGATGCACGCGAGCACCACGTCGGGGTCCTCGTCGCCGGCCGTGCCCGCCCAGTCCCAACGGGAGGCGCCGCGCGCACAGTGCTCGCGTGCGGCGTGAAGGTCGAGCCACTGCAGCTCCGGCTGCTTGTCGATGACGATCAGGTTGGAGTAGTCGTGGCTGCGCAGGCAGTGGTCCGCGACAGAGAGGAGGCAGTTGGCGTCCGGCGGCAGGTAGACGCGGACGACGTCGCCGCTCAACGAGATCATCGTGTCGATAAGCCCCGGCCCCTGGTGGCTGAAGCCGTTGTGATCGTTACGCCAGCACGTCGAGGTCAACAGGACGTTGAGCGACGGCACCGGCTGGCGCCACGGGACGTCCCGCGCCGCGTCGAGCCACTTCGCGTGCTGGATCGCCATCGACGCCGAAACCATCGCGAACGCCTCGTAGGTGGCGAACAGGCCGTGTCGCCCGGTGAGCGTATAGCCCTCGAGCCAGCCCTCGCAGTTGTGCTCCGAGAGCACCTCCATCACCCGGCCGGATGGCGAGACGTGCTCGTCGCCGGAAGCGGCGTCGCGGAGGCAGCGATCCTCGACCTCGAAGACGGGGCCGAGCCGGTTCGAGTTCGTCTCGTCGGGACAGAAGAGGCGGAAGTTGCGCGCCTGCGCGTTGGCGGTGAAGACGTCGCGGAGCATCTCGCCGAGGCGCCGCGTCGACTCGGCGCGCGTCGTCCCGGGGGTGTCGACGTCAATCGCGTACCGTGCGTAGTCGGGGAGCACGAGCGGCGCTCGTGAACCCGCGGCGTTCGCATGCCGGCTCGCGCCCATCCGCAGCTCGCCGTCGGGGGCGAGCGCGGCGAGCTCGGGAACGAGTGCGCCCTGCGCGTCGAAACGGTCCTCCGGACGATAGGAGCGCAGCCAATTCTCGAGCTGCGTGAGGTGTGCCGGGTTCTCGCGGACCCCGGCGAGCGGGACCTGGTGAGCACGGAAGGTGCCCTCGACGAGAACGCCGTCGACCTCGCGCGGTCCCGTCCAGCCCTTCGGCGTGTGCAGCACGATCGCCGGCCACCTGGGACGCGCTTCTCCGTGGCCCGAGCGGGCGGCGTGCTGGATCGCGCGAATCTCGGTGTGCGCGGCGTCGAGCGCAGCGGCGAGATCGCGATGAACCTGCCGCGGATCGCTGCCGCCCACCAGGCGCGGAGCGTAGCCGTGGGCGGTGAGGAGCGCGGCCGCGTCGGCCTCGCCGGCGCGGCCGAGCACGGTCGGACCCGAGATCTTGTGCTCGTTCAGGTGCAAGATCGGGAGGACAGCGCCGTCACGGGCGGCGTCGAGGAAGCGGATGCCCTTCCACGATCCCTCGAGCGGCGCGGTCTCCGCCTCGCCGTCCCCGACGACGCACGCGACGATCAGGTCGGGGTTGTCGAACGCGGCACCGAAGGCGTGCATGAGCGCGTAGCCGAGCTCGCCGCCCTCGTGGATCGAGCCGGGCGTGGGGACGCTCACGTGGCTGGGGATCCCGCCCGGCGTCGAGAACTGGCGGACCAATCGATGCAGCCCGGCGTCGTCGCGCGACACCTTCGGGTAGAGCTCCGAGTAGGTTCCCTCGAGGTAGACGTTCGCGATGATCGCCGGACCGCCGTGGCCCGGCCCGGCGACGTAGAGCACCTCGGATCCGGTGCGCCGGATCAGCCGGTTGAGGTGAACGTAGAGGAGGCTCAGTCCGGGCGACGTGCCCCAGTGCCCGAGCAGCCGCGGCTTGATGTGCTCCGACCGCAGCGGCTCGCGCAGCAGCACGTTGCCCCGCAGGTAGATCTGCGCGACCGTCAGATAGTTGGCCGCGTCCCAATACGCCAGCAGCCCGTCGAGTTCGGTGTCGTCGATTGGGCTCTCGGGCCGCTCTGGCATGGCCTAGGTGGCGCTCGCGGGCTCTGGGATGCGCGCGTCCGCGAAGTGACCGGCACGCCGTCTCGCCACCTCAGGCGAGGGCACAACGAGGATCGGGACGTCGGCATGCTGGACCACGGCGTGGGAAACGCTCCCAAGGATGACGGATTTGACACCCGTCATGCCGCGGGAGCCCATCACGATGCAGTCCGCGTGGAGCATGTGCGCCTCGCTCACGATCGTGTCGGCGACGGTTCCGTCCCTCGCCACAGCGCGCGCCACGGGTTGCAGTCCAGCTCCGGTGGCACTCAATTCGCTTTCCTTCATTTCGGATCGAGCCGATCATCGCCACGGCTCCGCATTGCGTCAGCGGTGATTTGCCGCAGAGCGCTTGGGCCGTTCTGCGGCCTCGTCATCGTCGCGGCCCGCGCGGCGACGCGCGCGCGCTGCTCGTACGCCCCTTGCGCCTCCAGGGTGAGCTGAGTCGAGAGCTCGACGAGCAGTTCGCCAGGCGCGGCCCCCACCTCGACCGCGAACCCGCTGTCCCGGAACACCTGGATCATCCGGTGGTTCGCTGGCAGGACGTGCGCGACGAAGTGGTGGATGCCGTTCCGCGTCGCGGCCTCCGCGAGGCACGCCAGCAGGATGGTCGCAAGGCCGTGCCCTTGAAGCTCGTCAGCGGTCGCGAAGGCGATCTCGGCCTCATCCGCCGAGGTGCGCACGTAGCAGGCATGCCCCACGACGCGCCCGTCTCGGGCTCCCGTAGCGATCACGCCAAAGGCGTCCACGTCATCGACATGGGCCGCCATCTCGGCCGCCTGGTGGAGGTTCACGCCGAGCGAGAAGAAGCGGAACATGAGCGAGTCGGGCGACAGTCGCTCGAGGAAGCTCTGGATCGCGGGCGCATCGTGCGGCACTACGGGCCGCACGGCGACGGTGGCTCCGTCGCGCAAGACGACGGCGTGCTCGGCGGACGGCGAAGCGATCACGTTGCTCATCACCATGTGACGCTACGGCCGCGCGTCCTCCGCGGCATCGGGGCACGACCACGATTCGCTGTCCGTAGAACGCCCACTGGGCGTAGGTAACCGCCCGGATGACGGCGCGGCGCAGCGCGATTAGCTTCGACTGTCGATGGTCACCACCACGAGCCCGCGCGTCGGATCGTCCCCGGCGGCCGTCGATCTGATCACCGCCGCGACGCGGTCGGCGCATGAGGTGCTCATCGATCTCGGAAGCGGAGAGGACGGCCTGACCCCGGTCGAGGCGCGACGACGTCTCGACGTGATCGGGCCCAACGCGCTGCGCAGCCACGGCGGCCGCCCGCTGGCGGTGCTCGTCCGACAGCTGCGCAACCCGCTCCTTCTGCTCCTCGCCGGGGCGGCCTTCACCTCGTTCTTCGTCGGCGAACGCACCGACGCGGCGATCATCTTCCTGATCATCGGCCTGAGCGTCGGGCTCGGGTTCTTCAACGAGTACCGGTCGGAGCGCGCGGTCGAGGCGCTGCACTCGCAGCTGCGCCACACCGCCCTCGCGGTTCGCGATGGCGAAGTCACTCCGGTCGACGTGACTGCGCTCGTGCCCGGCGACGTCGTGCGCCTGAGCGTCGGCGACGTCGTCGCGGCCGATCTGCGGTTGCTCGAGGCCGACGGCCTCGAATGCGACGAGGCGGTCCTCACCGGCGAGTCGCTGCCCGCCGAGAAGCAGGTCGAGCCGGTCGCCGATCCGGATTCTCCCCTCGCGCTACCTCCGTGCGCGTTCATGGGCACCGTCGTGCGCGAGGGCAGTGTCGATGACCTCGGCGGCCGGCCGAACGGCGACCTCGATCCCCTCCTCGCGCAGGGTGTCGGCGATCGTGTCGGCGACCTCATGGGTCGAACCATGCTTCGTCGCGTATGCGACCAGGACGGAAGCGGTCATCGGGGATCTCCGACGGGATCTGCGATCGTGGACGCTTCCTGCGCTGTCGTTCCGCCGTGGACTCCGCGGGGCAGCACGAGGATCGGGCAAGCCACGCTGCGGACGAGCCGATTCGAGACGCTGCCCAGGAGAAGTCGGCGCATCGGGCCGTAGCCGCGCGAGCCGACCACGAGTAGATCCAGGTCGTGGGACCACTTGATCAGCTCGGCGGCGGCGTCGCCGACGGGAACGACCGTCTCGGCCGGGCGGGTGAGCCCCTCCGCCGCCTTCGCCGCTGCCGCCTCGACGATCACGCGAAGGTCATCGCGACAGTCGTGGAAGTTGTAGAACCACCAGTTCGTGGCGACCAGCCCTTCGCCGACGTCCACCACGTCGACGATCAGGAGCTCGGCGTCGGCTGCGTCCGCAATGGCCGCGGCCTCGTCAAGCGCGGCGTGCGACTCTCCGGAGCCGTTGAATCCCACCCCGATACGCCGGAACCTCGCTGCCACCTCGCGGTAGCCCCACGGGGCGACGAGGACCGGACACGCCGAGCCGTGCAGGGTCCGCTCGCCGACGCGACCGATCGCGATATGGCCATGCCCCGCGCGCTCGGAGGAGCCGACGACGATCAGGTCGGCGTGCCATTCCTCCGCGATCCGGTGCAGCTCGCGGGGCGGCGAGAGACCGGGGACGAGGAGGAACTCGGTGTCGGGGCGATCGCCGAGCTCTCGGCGCGCGCCGGCGATCTCCGCGTCCGCGTCGAACCGGACGAGTCGGTCGTACTCGCCGTTCGCGGCGCGGCCGATCGGCTCATAGGGGTAGACGTAGACGACGCGGATCGCGGCGTCCTCGAACTCCGCCATCTTCCGACCGAGGACGAGCGCATCGTTCGCTCCGTCCGAGCCGTCATAGCCGATCATGATGCGCTTGTACATGCCCGATCCTCCGCGTCTAGTTCTCTAAAGCCACGGTACGGTGGGCTCGCCGCCGCGCCATCCGGCCCGAGCCGCATCCTGGGTCCGTACCTCCCCGCATCCGGAGGCGACCTCGGTCGAGCACGAGGACCTCGTCGAAGTCATCGAGCCCTTCCAGGGTGTGGGTGATCACGAGACGCCGCGCTCGCCGGCGACGCGGTCTCGCTCCTCGCCGACGAGTCTCGAGTCCTTCGGGGAGGGACGGCAACCCAATCGGCGAGGCCCTCGTGGCGGTCCGCGCTGCATGTCCTGCCCGATCGAGCGCGACGGGCTACCCAAAACCTCCGAGGAGACTCGGCCATGAGCCTGACCGAGACCCGTCCAAGCAACCTGCTGCGGATCGCGGACCTGAGCGCGGGCGAGCTCGCAGAGCCGCTCGCGCTCGGGCAGCGCATGTCCGCCTCCCCGCACGGCTGGGGGGACCGCTTCCGTGGGGAGACGCTCGTGTGCCTCTTCGAGAAGCCCTCGACTCGGACGCGGGTGTCCTTCGCCGCTGCGGCTGCCCGCCTCGGGATGTTCCCGTTGATGCTGCCCGACGACGAGTTGCAGCTCGGACGCGGCGAGCCGATCGCCGACACCGCGAAGGGCGCGGCCAGCTTCGTCGTCGCCACCGGAGGCATCGCTGCCATCGGCGCGCTCGCCGACGCGGGCGCGCTGCTGAGCGGAGACGCGGGCACCACCGTACACCCGCAGCCGTCGGCGAACTACGGACGAACGACACGGAGCCGCCCGGATGGCGTAACTCCGGCCCGCTGAGACGCTCTCGACATGACCTCCGACGACTTCCACATCGTGATCGTGGGGGGCGGTGTCGCCGCGCTCGAAGCGACCCTCGCGCTCAGGGATGTGACGGGGCCGCGACCGCGCATCACGCTGATCGCGCCCGACGAGCACTTCGTGTACCGGCCGATGACCGTCCGCGAGCCGTTCGCCTACGCCGCCGCTTGCCGCTACGAGCTGGCCGACATCGCCCGAGACCTCGGCGTGGACCTCCTGCGCGACCGCTTCGGCTGGGTCGACGCCGAGCGACGCGTGGCGCACACCGAGGGGGGCGAGGCGATCGCATATGACGCGCTGCTCCTCGCCGTCGGCACGCGCCTCTACCAGCGGTTCCCGCGCGCGGTGACGATCGACGATCGCTGCATGGACGAGCTACTCCACGGCCTGATCCAGGACGTCGAGGGCGGGTACGCGAGGCGTCTGGCGTTTGTCGCACCGGCGCGGATGGCCTGGCCGCTCCCGCTCTACGAACTGGCGCTGATGACGTCCGCCCGCGCCTACGACATGGGCGTCGAGGTGAGCATCACGATCGCGACGCCGGAGGATTCGCCGCTCGCGATCTTCGGGCTCGGTGCCAGCCAGGCCGTCGCGCGACTTCTGGACGATGCCGGCATCGAGACGATCCCAAACGCCTACGTCGAGGTGCCCCAGTCGCGTGAGCTCGTCGTCAACCCGGGCGCCCATCGCCTCGAGTTCGACCGGATCGTCGCGCTGCCCGAGCTGATGGGCCCGTCGATCCGCGGCCTACCCGCGGGCGAGCACGGCTTCATCCGGGTCAGCCCTTACGGACAGGTGCGCGGGGTGGGCGGCGTCTACGCCGCCGGCGACGCGACGGACTTCCCCGTCAAGCACGGGGGGATCGCCGCGCAACAAGCGGACACGGCCGCCGCTTCGATCGCCGCGCTCGCCGGTGCGCCCATCGAAGCCAAGCCGTTCCACCCGACCATCCGGGGAGTCCTGCTCACAGGCCAGCGGCCGCGCTATCTCACAGCCCAGATCACCGGGGGCCACGGCTTCAGCTCCGAGATCACGGAGGAGCCCACATGGTCGCCCGCGACGAAGATCGCCGCCCGCTACCTCGCGCCCTATCTCGATGAACGCGATCGCGCCGCGGCTGGGGCCGCACGCTGATGGGGCCAACCGATCGGATCCTGATCGCAGGCGGCGGGCTGGCGGCGCTCGAAGCTGTGCTCGCGCTGCGCGGAGAGACGACCGCCGAGGACCTGCCGATCACGATGCTCGCCCCCGAGGCGTCCTTCGCATACCGCCCGATGGCCACCCGGGCCGCGGTCGGGCACGGCTCCCATTGGGGGCTGGACCTCGCTCGCTTCGCCGTGGATCATCGAGTCGAACTCGTGGCCGACGCGCTGGGCTCCGTCGACGTCGACGCGCAGATCGCGATCACCGGCGGGGGGGAGAGGCTGCAGTATTCCGCGCTGCTCGTCGCCGTGGGCGCGACGCGTCGGCCGTGGCTCCCGGGCGCCATCGTGTTCGGACTCACGGAGCCCGGTGCGGGAATCCCGTCGCTGTTGCGCGACCTCGAGCACGGCACGGCGTCGCACGTCGCGTTCGTCGTTCCCGCCGACGCATTCTGGCCTCCGCTCGTCTACGAGCTCGCACTGCTGACGGCCGAGTACGTGCGTACGGCGTCACTCGTCGTCACCTTGTCCCTCGTGACGCAGGAGCCGGCGCCGCTCGCCGGGTTCGGTCCGCGAGCCAGTCTCGCCATGGCTCAGAGACTGCGCCGAGACCGGGTCGAGGTTCGGACGGGAGCCGTGGTCGACACCGTGGAGGCCGACCGTGTCGTGACCCTGCCAGCCTTGTCGGGCCCCGCGATCGACGGCCTGGCCGCCGATCCGGACGGCTTCCTGCCGATCGACGAGCGCGCCCGCGTATGCGGGACGGTCAACGTGTATGGCGCCGGAGACGCCGTAGCGTGCCCGATCAAGCAGGCCGGCCTCACCGCGCGCCAAGCGGACGCGGCCGCGGACTCCATCCTCGCCGACCGCGGCTTCCGATCCCGTCGCCGCCGGCCGCCGGCCGCGCTCGACGGCATCCTCACGCCCGACGCAGATCTCCTGGACTGGTTCCACGACCCGCGGTGGACCGGTGCCGGCGACATGCGGCCGCGATCGATCTGGTGGCCGCCGCCGGAGATCAGCGCGCGACGCGTGTCACCCTACCTGCGCGCCGTGCACGGCGACTGGACGGCGGGCGACGAGTCGCCGCCGGCAGGAATCCCGGTCAGTCTGGATCTCAGTCGTCGTGGTTCCCCATCGCGCCGCCACTCGTCCGTGTCGTGAGCGGGACGAGCGCGGACTGCGCGCCGCCGTGGCCGGCCGGGGTCGCCGTCGCCGCGCCGCTCGTCCGGCTCGTGAGAGGGCGGCTGGAGCCAGACTTACCCGAGACGACGAGCGCGGGATGTACGCCGGCGAACGCCGGATCGTGTCCCGTGCGCATCTGGTAGGCGAGCAGCGCAAGCACAACGAGGAACGTCGCCAGCGTCGCGACGAGGACCGGCCAGCGATGCGCTCGGCGTGGCGAACGCGTTCGCGGGTCTGAGGGGATGTGCGGAGCCATCGCGGGGATCGATGCTCGCAGGACCCAGGTAGCGCTCGGCCCAACGCGCGGTGAAGGACCGGGAAAGGGTGCGCGCTCCGGGCGTTCTACTGACCAATAGCCCGCAGGACGCGCGGATGACGGCGCGACCCGCCGGCCGTAGCGTGGCGGTATGACCTTCCTGAGCCACGTTCCGGTGACCGCGGCGCTCGAGCGCAACTGCGTTCGGGACGCGATGCACACGCCGATTCAGTCCTGCGCACACGACACCCCGTGGGCCGAGGTGGCGGCGGCGATGGCCAAGCGCCACATCCATGCTGTGGTCGTCGACCGCGCCGACGACGCCGACGACGGCTGGGGGGTCGTGTCGGCGCTCGACCTGGTGGAGGCGGCCGCGAGCGGCGCGGCGCTCACCGCCGGCGAAGCCGAGGCGACCGAGGCTGTCACCGTGCACGCGGACGAGCCGCTGCGGCGCGGCGCGCAGCTGATGGCCGAGCACGAGGTCACCCATCTTGTCGTGGTCGATGACCGCGGGGATCGCCCAGTGGGCGTTCTGTCCACGTTCGACGTCGCGCGGGTCTACGCCGAACATCAGCCGTCGCGGCTGCCACACTCGCTTCGCGGTCCCGTCGTCGTTGGCGTCGACGGCTCGCCGCACGGCGAGGACGCCGTCGCGCTGGGCCGCTGTCTCGGCGACGCGCTTTGCGAGCGTCTGGTCCTCGTTCACGTCGTCGAGCCGACCCCGCTGGGACGCGGCGCCGTCGAGCTCGGCGCCTCGGCGCACGAGCGCGGGCGCTCGATCCTCCGCGAGGCGGGTGCCGACCTCGTCAAGCCGGAGACCGACCGGAAGCTGATCGAGGGCGTCACGGCCTCGCGCGGCCTCCACGACCTCGCGGGAGACTCCGACGCCGGCCTGATCGTGCTGGGCTCCTCCGTGCACGGTCCGCTTGGGCGGATCCTCATCGGCAGCGTCGCCGAGGACCTCCTCACCTGGTCGCCGTGCACCGTCGCGGTGGCCCCTGCGGGCTATGCCACCTCCGCCGAGCGACATGCGCTGCGACTAATCGGCGTCGGCTACGACGACACGCCCGAGTCGCGGCTGGCGCTCGACTTCGCCATCACGATCGCTCAGACCACGGGCGCCGCGCTCCGGCTGTGGCGCGTCGTCGCGCCCACCGGCGCCGAGGGTGCGCACCCGGACCGCTCCGCCGACTTCACGAACTACATCCACGGCATCGCTCGCCGCGAGCTCGGTCATGGCGGCGCCCGGGTGCCCGAAGAGCTCCGGGTGACGACCAAGGTCATGGAGGGCAGCGCCGCCGACCAGATCGCACAGGACGCGATTCGCGAGCATGTCGACCTTGTGGTCGTCGGCTCCCGCGGCCGGCCCGGTCGCGAGCGTCCTGATCGGCAGCACGGCGCGCAAGCTGATGCGCACTGCGCCCTGCCCCGTCGCCGTAGTGCCGCGAGCCCGGTAAGAGAATGGAGATCGGGCAGGTGCGGGGAACTACGGACGCCTCCTGCGGTTCCCGCCGGATGACCCCGGCACGTGCCATTCCTAGATTCGGGTGCGTGCAGGCGGAACCGATCATCGTCGGCTACGACCGAAGCGATCGTGGTCGCGATGCCTTGGCGCTCGCACGGATTCTCGCCGAGCTCACCGGCGCGCCACTTGAGATCGTCAGCGTCCATCCGTACTCGCCGCTCTCCAGCCGGATCTCGGGCGAGGCCTGGGAGGACACGACCGAGGACGACGCCGAGAACGCCGTCCGGCGTGCACGCGCGGACCTGGCGAACGTCCCCGGGGCAACCACGCGGCGGATGCCCGCCGGATCCCCCGCGCTCGGACTCGACCTCGCGGCCGAGGAGGCGGACGCGTCGTTCATCGTGGTCGGCTCGACCGGGAGGGGCACGCTCGGTCGCGTGCTCGCCGGCTCGACGGCGACGCAGCTGCTCGCACACACGCACCGCGTCGTCGCGGTGGCTCCACGCGGGTACGCGTCGCACGCCGGCGCGCCGCGGTCGATCGCCGTCGCCTACGACGGCGGTGAGGAGGCCGACGCCGCGCTCCGCACGGCCGAGGAGCTGGCGGCGGCCATCGGCGCCGAGTTGCACATCGTCGGCGTGTTCGATCCGACGATGAAGGTGGCATCCCCGACGGCGCCGCTGTACGGGATGCCCGGCTACATCGAGGACGCCCGAGACCGCGCCGGCGCGCAGCTGCAAGAGATCGCCTCACGGGTGTCCAATGGCAGGGCTGAGCTCCTCGAGGGCGATCCGGCCGAATGCCTCGCCCGCGCCTCGCAGACGGCAGATCTCATGGTCGTCGGCACCCACCGAGGCGGCGTCGCACGCCGCGCCCTCCTCGGCAGCGTCTCGGCGGACCTCATCGATCGCGCGTCCTGCCCGATCGTCGTTGTCCCGAAGGCCTAGCCCGGGGGAGAGCCGGCCGGCATCGTTCACGGCCAGCGTCGCTCACGCCTCTGCACGCATCGCCGCCACGGGATACGCGAGCACCCAAGCCACAATCGGTCGCCGGGCGTCGCGAAGGATCAACTCCGCCATCGGATCCGCAAGGTCTGGTTTGTTGAACACGACCGCACCGTGTCCGGGCTGGCGCGCCAGCCGTTGCAGCACCGACGCAAGACCCTTGGCCTTGGTCGTCTCGCGCGCAACAAGAACGGCCTCCTCGTCGAGCACGAGCGTGGCACCCGCCCGCCGCCCGAGCTCAGCGATCATCGCGAGCAGCTCGTCGAGCGTGAAGTTGTCTTCTTCCAGACTGCGTTCCCAGAGCTGGACGTGCGGCTCGGCCAGCACACCAGCCTCCGTGAGCCGGGCACTCACCCGCGCGACGTCGTTCCGGTTGTCGAGGAGCAGTGCTACGACGTCGGCGTTCGCGAATCCTTCGAGCATCGGGCGTGAGCCTTCGAGCTTGTCGCCCTCGAGATCGGTGATCGCGAGCCCCGAGCCCTCCCAAGCCCCATGGAGCTCTTCCGCCAACCGTCTGATCAGCCGGACCTCCGTGGGTCCCTCGACCACCATGTGCAGGCCGTGCGGATAGAGACCACGTCGGCCGAGCTCCGCCTGAAGCTGGATTCGGTCGCGACGGAATGGCCGCGACTACACGTCTCTCTCATCGACTTGATCGAGGTCGGGGGGCAGCGTGCCCGTCAGCTCATGCAGAAACCGGCGCACCAGCTCGGCTGCGTCAGCGAGGTCGAGGACGGCCCGAGCGACGCCCAGTCGTCTCTCCCGCTGACGGCGCGGCTGCAGTCGGAGCACGGGGTAGAGATCTGCGACGGGGTCGCGCCACATGGCACGGCGGGCGAGCCAGTCGTAGAGGCGTGCAGTTCAGCGAGCTCGACGCCGAGTTCCTGGCGCACGTCATCAGGGCTCCTCGCCGCGTATTCGACGTCGAGGGCGTCGACGTACTCTCTTGTCTTCACGTCGATCAGGCTCACGCTCCGGCCGCGTAGGGCTCAGTGGTCCGCCATGAGACCCAGGGTGGAGGGCAAAACGCAACCGGTGACAGCACGCCAGTGCGATCGAGGCGTCTCCAGAGTCTCGCGGTCTGGACCCCACAAGCCACGTTCTCCGGCGGCGCTCGAAAAGCGTGTCGTTTCGACGAGCTCCCGCTGAATCAAGCAGCCTCCGGCGACCAGCTCGCGCAAGCTCGGCCTAACGGCGAGCAACGGAGGCCGGTTGGGGAAGAGCTGCAGGGCCACGCCCCGCAGCATGCCGCGCCCGCCGGTCGCTACTCATCCTCGTCCAGCAATTCCATCCCAGCGCCGCCGGCGGCGACGGGCGCCATCGGCGGCGGCCCCGTGTGGGCCTTCAGCCGAGGGGACCCAAGGCTCATATTCGGGCGCAGGTCGCGATCAGACAGGTAGGGCGCGAGGTATCGGCCCGCAACCTTGTCCGCGGGCCACCACACGCAGTGCTCGGCGACCACCGTGTTGATGCCACTCCCTTCTGCGAACGCGGCGCGAAGGTAGAGGGGTCGGTCGGCTGTGAGCAGCTTGGCGCGGAGGATCGGCCGAAACCGGTCGACACGAACGTCGGCACCAGCCCACCCAGCGATCGTCGCAGCGGCGACGTCCGCCTGCTGGGTCCCGATCCCGCCTTGCTTGAGCGGGAAGTCGCTTGCATCGCCGACCGCAAATACGGCGGCGCGGCCGCGCACGCGGCCGTCGCGCTCGACGGGGATAAAGCCGTTGCGGTCGGTGGCCAGGCCGGGCACGTAGGGGCCCTTCTGCTCCGGCAGCGCCACGAGCCGATCGACGGTCAGAGTCTCTGACCCGGGGTGCAGCGTGAGGATCCCGCCGCCATCCTCGGTGACGTGCGTTCCGGTGACAACGCCGATGCTCGCCCTGGCGAGCAGCCGCGCGACGGCGTCGCTGCCGGCGCCGGGGAAGGCGGCCAGCGGGATCGTCTCCGCGGTGATCAGCGACATATCGGGGCTCTGGCCGAACGAGGACGCCCGGGCGGCGGTCAGAAGGGCGATCTCGTAGAGCGGCAGCGTCCAGCCGGCGTGCGGCGGAGCGACGAAGGCGATCCGCTTCGCGGAGCCGTCCGCTGCCTCGTGCCACAGAGAGCGAAGCTGCTCGGGCCAGGCCCCGGCGAAGAACGTATGGCCGCCGGTGAACGCGGCCTCGGCACGCGCGCCGACCGCGACGATGAGCGCGTCGTAGGGCAGGCGCATGCCGCGCTCGGTGAACACGACGTGCGTCGTATCGTCGACGGAGGAGAGCTGGTCGACCACTCGATCTGCGCCCAGCTCGGCGCATACCGACGAGAGCGGGTAGCGCGGGCCGTCGAACGGCTCGGCCACGGTCTCCGGGCGGTACACCATCTCGTCGGCCGGGCTCACCAAGGTCACGTGGACGAGGTCGCCGGCCAGCGCGCGGAGCGCGAGGAGCGCCTCGACCGCGGCGATGCCGCCGCCGGCGACGACGACCTCGAAGGGAGTGCTGGGAGCGTTCGATGGCATGACGTTGACGCTACGCGCGCGATCCGCTCCCGCCATCCGCCCGACTCGCCCGGATCGATCCGCAGGAACTACTGATCTCGATGCATTCCGAAGGCATCCCACGGCGTGCGAGAATCGCCCTGTGAGCATCGAGTCGGGCGTACCAGGCGCTCTGGATGAAACCCGGCTTCGTCGGTTGCTCGGCGCCGGCCGAGCATTAGTCGCCAACCTCGATCTCGAGGCGGTTCTGGACGGGCTCCTCGAGACCGCGCGCGAGATGACCGGCGCGCGCTACGCGGCGCTCGGGATCCTGGACGACACTCGCGCCACTCTCGAGCGCTTCGTAACCCGCGGCATCGATCCGGACACGCACCGGGCGATCGGCGATCTGCCAAGCGGTCGTGGCGTCCTCGGGGTGTTGATCGCCGAACCGCATGCGCTCCGGCTCGACGACGTCACCGAGCATCCGCTCTCCTACGGGTTTCCGCCGCAGCATCCGCCGATGCATACGTTCCTGGGTGTGCCGGTCGTGATCCGCGGTGAGGTCTGGGGAAACCTCTACCTGACCGAGAAGACCGCCGGAGAACCCTTCGATGCCGGCGATGAGCAGATCGCTGTGATCCTGGCGGAATGGGCCGCGATCGCGATCGCCAATGCCCGGCTCTACGAGGGCGTCCAGCAGCGACGACAGGAGCTCGAGCGGGCGGTGCGCCGTCTCGAGGCGACGACGGCGATTGCGCGGGCGGTCAGCGGCGAGACGGAGCTGCCTCGGGTGCTCGAGCTGATCGTCAAGCGGGGCCGAGCCCTGCTGGATAGTCGCGCCGTCGTCCTGCTGCTAGTCGACGGTGACGACTTCGTGATCGCCGCGAACGCAGGTGAGGTTCAGGCGAGTGCCCGCGGCGGTCGTTTCCCGATCCGGGACTCGACCTCTGGTGATGTGCTGCGCTCCACACACCCGCGCCGGATCGACGACACGGCTCAGCTGCGTGTCTCGGCCGACCGGCTCGGCGTCGCGGACGCCCACACCGCGCTCATCGCGCCGTTGTCCTTCCGCGGCCTGCCGGTGGGGGTTCTCGCTGCATTCGACGCCGTGTCCGGGGCGCCGTTCACTGCCGAGGACGAGCGCCTCGTGCTCGGCCTCGCGGCGAGCGCCGCGACCGCCGTGGGTACGGCCCAGACCGTTGAGCGCGACCGCCTGCGCCGCAGCCTGGAGGCCGCCGAGCAGGAACGCCGCCGATGGGCACGCGAGCTGCACGACGAGACGCTTCAGGGCCTGGCCGGGTTGAAGATGCGTCTCGCCGGGGTCCTGCACTCCGAGGAGCTAGGGGTCGTTGCCGCGGCCGTCCGCGAGACCGTCGAGCAGATCGACCATCAGATCGACGGGCTGCGCACCCTCATCACCGAGCTGCGTCCGGCCGCGCTTGACGAGCTCGGCCTCGCGCCGGCGATCGAGACGTTGACCGCTCGGATGGCCGAGGTGAACGGGTTCGAGGCGAAGAGGGAGGTAGCGCTCGGCGACGGAAGGCGCCTGTCCGCCGAGCTCGAGACGACGGGCTACCGAATCGTGCAGGAGGCCCTCACCAACGTGGCCAAGCACGCGGGCGCGAAACACGTGAATGTCGTGGTTGGTCTCGCTGGCGATGAGCTGGTCGTCGAGGTCACCGATGACGGCCGCGGCTTCGGCGTCGAGAGCCCGACCGAGGGGTTCGGCCTGAGCGGCATGCGGGAGAGAGTCGCCCTCGCCGGCGGCACACTCTCCGTCGACTCTACGGATGCTGGTACGCGCGTGGCCGCGCGGCTGCCCGTCGTCGTAGCCGAGCGCTAACTTGCGCCGGTCTCGAGGAGGTTGTGTTCGAGGGCGTACTTGACCAGCTCCGCTCGGGTCGAGCGGCTGATCTTCTGCTGGATGTGAGCGCGATGCGACTCGACGGTCCGCACGCTCAGGTAGAGCTGAGCGGCGATCTCAGTGTTGGTGTGCCCGAGCACGATCAGCCTCAGCACCTCGACCTCACGCTCGGTGAGGTTGTCGGGCGGCCAAGGCGGGTCGGGTGGCGCTGCCGCCAGCTGCGCTCCGAGTCTGGGGTTGAGGTATGTGTCGCCGGCCGCGACCAGGCGCACTGCCTCGACGAGCTCGGTGTCCGCCGCGTCCTTGAGCACGTAGCCCGCCGCGCCCGCCTGGAGCGCCTCGCGGGCGAAGGCGGGATCGTTCTGCATCGTCAGCACGACGACGCGCGTGTTCGGGGAGCCCACTGCCACCTGCGGGATCGCCGCCAGGCTGGAATCCCCGGGCATGTTCAGATCGAGCACGAGGACGTGCGGTCGGTGGGCACGCACGTAGCGGAGCGCGTCGGCCGCGTCGCCGGCCTCGGCGATCACCTGCAGGTCGGCCTCCCTCTCGAGGAGCAGGCGCAGCCCGGTGCGCACGACGGCGTGGTCGTCGGCGATGACGATCCTTGTGACGTCTTCGCGTCCTTCGGTCATTCCGGCAGCGTACTCCCCAGCCCAGGCGCCGCCGACCGTGATTCACCCGTGTGATGGTGCGGGATTCCACCGATGGCGAGTGCGGCCTCCTGGGCTTAGGCTCGTATGCATGACGACGTCTGAACGCACTCGTCCAACCGGGCCCACGATCGTCGTCGGCTACGACGGCTCGACAGCCTCGCGGGCGGCGGTCACCTGGGGCGTTCGGCGGGCCGGTCGCTCGGGGCGTCTGATCCTCGTCAACGCTGGGCGTCGCCGCGGCGGCCTCCTCGACCGACCGTCCTTCGAGGTGTGGATCCGTGACCGCGGAGCGTTCGGACACGCGCTGATCGACGAGCTCGTGCTCGAGCGCGACGACATCGCCTCCGCGAACATCGAGGTCGAGGTGGTCGACGACTTCCCCGCCCCGGTGCTCCTCGAGGCGGCGCGCAAGCACGACGCCGACGAGATCGTCATCGGAACGCGCCATCGCGGTCGTCTGGCCGCGCTCCACGGCAGCGTGGCCCGCGAGCTCATAGACGTCGCCGACCGGCCCGTCGTGCTCGTGCCGGCTTATGGGCTGCAGCACGTTGTGCCCCGGCCGCGCGTCGCCAACGCCTGAACTCGGGAAGGAACCCATGCCCAACGTCCTCATCCTCTATGCCAGCACGCACGGCCAAACGGCGAAGGTCGCAGCACGCATCGCGAAGGCCCTCGCCGACGACGGCGTGACCGCGGAGGTTCTCGACGTGCACGCCGGCGCCGAGATCTCACTCGCCGGCTACGACGCAGCGATCGTCGGCGCCTCGATCCACGCCGGTCACCACCAGCGGGAGATCGTCGACTGGGCCAAGCGCAACGCCACCGACCTCAGTCTGATCCCGACGGCCTTCTTCTCCCTGTCCCTCACGGCTGCCGAGGACACCGACGAGACACTGCTCGTGACCCGCAAGTACGTCGACGACTTCATCGACGAGACAGGCTGGTCGCCCAGCCGAACCGCCACGTTCGCCGGCGCCCTCCAGTACCGCGAGTACGACTTCCTCACGCGCCTGCTCATGCGGCTCGTGATGCGCCGCGGCGGCCATCCCACGGACAGCTCCCACGACTACGACTACACCGACTGGGACGCCGTCGAGCGGTTCGGACACGACTGCGCGGGGATGATCGCCCGCCCGCCGGTCGGTTCCTCTTAACTCTCGAACACCTCATTAGCTCGATCCTCCCGACGGCTTGGGACCGTCCGTCGCATCCGCCACCCTTAGGATCGATGGCCGGTGCCAAGGTGCGATGGCGGGAGTCGGAAGACGCGTTTGAGGTAGTGGACCACGGGACGCTCTGGTTCAACGGCGCCGCTGAGCTCATCGGCCCGGCGGTTGTGGCTGAGCGGGCCTCTCTCACGGAACTAGGCCGCGCGCTCGATCGATACCTAGGAAGCGAAGGCGGCGCTGACGTCGAGCTACATGTCTACGACGTGCCGCCAGAGCATCTGGCGCAGGACGATGAAATGTTCGTGTCTCGAGAAGTGTCGCTTGAGTTCACCGGCCGACGCGTCTTC
>JAOPZQ010000519.1 GCA_025964075.1 Solirubrobacterales bacterium
GACTGCACCGAGTGGAAGACCGTCGGCAGCAGATAGTCGCCGTTCGCCGCCGCCTCCGCCGGCATCGCCACGAACAACACGTTCGTGAACGCCGTCTCCGCGACGATCGTCAGATACACGTTCGCGGCGGTCACCGCATCACCGGTGATGAACCCCTCCCCGAACTGCCGCCCGATCGTCCCCGCATAGCAGTTCGAGAACGCCTTCTCGGTGATGTCGAACCCCGCGGGATCGATGTAGTGATTCATGTACAGGCGCTTCAGGTTCATCTGGATCGTCGAATGGCGAACCTCGTCGATCATCTGAATCGCCAACCCGTTATGCAGCTCCGGATTGGGGACCGCGTTGATCACGAGCGGCATCGCCCGCGCGGCCGAGATCTCCGGGAACGGGATGATGCTCAAGAACAGCTTCTGCCACTCCATCCACCGCTCCTGCACCTGCCGGAACATGTTGCCGCGGATCGCTCCGTCCATCGCCCCGAATACGCGGTTGTCCTTCTCCTCCTCCATCGGGAAATAGGACCTCAACACCTGCTTCAGCGGATCCTTCTTCGCCGCCTTGTCGAACACGTAATCGGTCGCGAACTTCTCGACAGGCGAGACGAACGTCGGCTCCCAGGACAACTCCTGGATCTTCTGATGGGACTTCGTGATGCTCACTCGGCTCATGGCCTCTGTCCTCCTTAACCCTTCGCGGACAGCGGGGATCTCGACGCCCTCACGGGCTCTTTGGCTGTCTCGCCAAGTGTTGTAGTCGGGCCACCGTTACACCCACGTTTCAGCCCCGTCCACGGCGGCGAGGGCGCCTGGTCGTGCCCTGCAAAGGCCATCCCGTGGGCCAGAAGCAACGGTTCCGTGGGACAGGTCATCGGAACCCCCCCGGGAACCAGTATTTCACCGGGATTCACCACTGAGGCACGGCCCGGACCGGTGCCGTGTCAAGACGTCCTAGCGGATAGGTCAGACCGGCCGCCCGCGAAAAGGAGAGATGCAGATGAAATCATCCGTAAAGCGCCTTGCGGCGGTGGCCGCCGTGGGCACGGTGGGCATCCTCGCCCCGGTGGCGAGCGCGAGCGCAGCCGCCACGCCCTTCGCCCCCGCGGCACTCCCCCTCGCGATCCCCCACGCCCCGCTGACCGGTTTCGCCTTCCCGGCGACCGGCCTCCCGGCCTTCACGCCGCCGGCCTTCACTCCGCCTCCCCTGGCGTTCGTCGGCCCCGCGATCGGGCAGGTGGCCGCGGTCATCGGTCCGACGGTCATCACCAGCGCCCCATCGACGTTCAACAACACCAACATCCAGGTGTCCGCGGGCGGCAACGGCAGCGGGGGGCAGGCCGGGCCATGAGACTCCCAACCACGGTCGTCACGAACAGGAGAGATTGATGCGCATTCGAACGATCTCTGCGGCGGCCGTCGCCGCAGGGCTGCTCGCCATCCCGGTATCCGGCGCGAGCGCTGCGACCGCTCCGGCGGCATCCGGACTGCCGATCACGCTGCCGTCCGGCCTCACGTTCGTTCCCCCGAGGGTGGGGGTGCTCAGCGTGGACATCGGCCCAACGATCATCAACGGCAAGGTCATCGACCCGGGCCTGCACGTGCTCAAGCCGGCCGTCTCGCTGCCCCCGATGAGCTGGACGCCGCCGAGCAGCTCGGCCCAGCCTCCGATCGGGTGAACGCCTCGCCGCATCCGATCAGGTGAACGCCTCCCTGCGCCATCAGTGGAGCCCCCCCACGGTCGACGAGGTCGTGGGAGGGAGCCACTGATGCCGCGGAACCCGTGGCTGGCCATCGACGCCGCCACGCCCCCCATGGTGCGCGCGAGACAGTTGCGCCAGGCATGGGAGCACTTCGTCGGCCACGGCCGACTGGAGACCACGGTAAGGGCGCCGATCGCCGACTCGTGGCAGCGCTCGTACGCCGCCGGCATCGACTCGTCGGACGTCCGGGTCGCTCCGGCGCTGGCCGACGCCGACGAGGCCTCGGCGCGCTGGCAGGCGCATCCGCTCGCGGCCGCGGCCCCCGTCATCCGCGATTGCCTCGAGTCCATCGCCGCCGAAGCCGGCCATCTCATCGTCGTGAGCGACGCGGAGGGGATGCTGCTGTGGATCGAGGGCCCGCCGATGGTCCGCCTCGACGCCGCCGAGTCGATGAACTTCACCGAGGGCGCCGGATGGAGCGAGAGCGGGGCCGGCACGAATGCCATCGGCACCGCGCTCGCCGCCGGCCACGCCATCCAGGTATTCGCCGCCGAGCACTTCAACGAGGTCGTCCAGGAATGGACGTGCTCGGCCGCGCCGGTCCGCGATCCCGACACCAGCCGGCTGCTGGGCGTCATCGACGTGACCGGCAAGTTGGGCACGGTCCATCCGCACAGCTTCGGCTGCGCCGTGGCCACCGCACGGGCTGTCGAGGCGCACCTGCGGCGCCTCATGCACGAGCGCGACGTGCGGCTGCGAGCCCGCTACGAAGACCGCATCGTCGCCGGCGGCGCGCGAGCGTTGCTCGTGACGCCGAGCGGACGCGTCATCTCCGGCGACGACGCGGAGAGCTGGATCGGTGCCGAGCGGATGGTGGTGCCACCCGGCGGCGGTGAGCTGATCCTTCCCTCGGGGATTCGCGCGTTCGCCGAGCCCGTGGGCCACGAGACGGCGTTCGTGGTGCGCGCGGCCGACCGGCGCCGGGCGACCTGGCGCCGGCCGCTCCTGAAGCTCACGTTCCTCCGGCGCGACCAGCCACGCGTCGAGCTCGACGGACGGCCACTGCAGCTCAGCCCCGTCCGCGCCGAGATTCTCGCGTTGCTCTCCGCGCGCCCTGAAGGCATGACCAGCGAGGAGCTGGCGGCCGACCTCTACGGCGACGACGGGCGGCCGAGCGCCGTGCGCGTGCAGGTGTTCCGCCTGCGCAAGCTCCTCGGGCCGTGGATCGACACCGCGCCGTACCGGCTGTCGATGGACGTCGAGTCCGATGTCGCGCACGTCCGCGGGCTGCTCGACCGCGGCGCTGTCCGTGAGGCCGCCGAGCGCCACGAGAGCCCACTGCTTCCTCAGTCCGAGGCGCCGGGCGTCGTTCGAGAGCGCGACGCGCTCGAGGGTTGGCTACGCCACGCGGTGATGACGGCCGACGACGTCGATGCGCTGTGGGCCTGGGTGGGGTCGTCGTCCGGGCGCGACGACCTCGCTGCGTGGACACGCCTGCTCGCCAACGTGGACTACGGCGACCCTCGGCGGAGCCTGGCGGCTTCGCGGGTCGCCTCGCTGCGTGCGGCCTACGACATCGCGGGACCATCGCCGCCATCTCCTCGCCCAGCGCTCGCGCGAGTGCAGGCGGCGGGCCTCGAGCCCGCCGACGCTGTGCCGCAATGATCGTCCCGCCGTCGCCGGCGACCGTCGAGGCGGGTGTCCGTGAGCGGCTGCTCACGCGGCGCGGGGTTCCGTCATCGCGCTTAGGGGCAGGCGCGAATGGCTCTTGGGCCAATGGCGGCTGGAGCGATCGAACGCTCCGAGCGACCCGATCTCGGCCTCCGTCGTCGTTGGTCGCAGACGGTAGGGCGCGGGTACGGCGAGTAGCGGAGCCGGAAATGCCATCCGCTGGCCGATGACACGGACGGCGCCCGCCCGGACAATCCGTTCCCACCTCAGCTGGGCAATTTCGCCGGCAGCCGGCGCGGGCCACAGCTTCATCCCGAACCAGACGGGCTCATGTCCAACAGACCTTCGCAACCGCCAGCGCGGTCGCGTGGCCGTGCACGAATCATCGGCGGCCATGCGCTGCGCATCGCCGCGGTCATCCTCGCCCTCTCGGGGCTCGCCGCGGCGTCCGCGCCGGCCAGGCCGTACACGGCACCCGACGGCAAGGTGCTGGTCGGCGTGACCGGTGGGCGTACCGCAGGCGGCTACGTCAAGGCGACCGGCCGGCGGCCCGCCGTGTTTCAGTTCTTCGTGGCGTGGGGCGACCCCTTCCGGTACGCGTACCGTCGCGCGAAGGACGCCGGCGCCGAGCTGATGGTGCACATGTCGACCTACAACGGGCCCGGCTCGGAGGAGCGGATCACGCCACGCGCCATCGCGCGGGGCCGAGGCGACCGGTACCTGTTCGCTCTCGGCCGCGATTTCGCGGCCTACGGGCGCCCGCTGTACCTGCGGCTGTTCGCCGAGATGAACAACGCGGACAATCCCTACTCCGCCTTCCGTCACGACGGCGCCGCCCGCGGCTCGGCTCACTCCCCCTCGTGGTTCCGTCAAGCCTGGCGGCGCGTCGACCTCGTCGTGAAGGGCGGACGCGTCGGGGCGATCAACGCTCGGCTCGGAGCTCTCGGGATGCCGCACCTGCAAGGTCTCCCGACGCGGACGCCGGTCGCCGTCGCCGCGGACCGCTTCCCCGGCAACGTCGTCCGGCATCGCGCCGTGCGCGCGGTGAGGTGGCTGCCGCGCCCGAAGGTCGCGGTGCAGTGGGTGCCGATGACCGCGGGGTCGCCGGACATCGCGGCCAATCGTCCGGGTGCCTACTGGCCGGGTGCCGCCTACGTCGACTGGGTGGGCACCGACTTCTACTCCCGGTATCCGAACTTCGCCGCCCTGGGTCCCTTCTACGCGGCCAGGCGATACGCCGGCAAGCCCTTCGTCTTCGGCGAGTGGGGGATCTGGGGGCGCGACGACCCGAGCTTCACCTCGCAGTTCTTCGGCTGGGTCGCCAGCCATCGCCGGGTGCGGATGCTCGCCTACAACCAGGGCAACCGCACGAACAGCCCGTTTCGGCTGTACCGCTACCCGAAGGCTGCGCGCGCGATGCGCAAGGCCCTGCGCTCTCCGCACTACGCGGGGCGCGCGCCCGTCGGGCGCTATGTGGAGGCGAGTCAGCGCGACGTGGCGGCGAGTCAGCGCTATGTGAAGGCGAGTGAGCGCTACTTGGGAGCGAGTCCGCAATGAGCGGCGCCCGAGTCGACGCAGTCGCGGCCAACGCCGCCACGGTGGGCGCGCGGCTCGCCGACGGCGCCTACATGGCCTGGCGGTCCGCGGAGATCGAATGCGATCTCGCGCTCGGGGCATGGCACGCCGCGAGACCAGGGCACAACGCGATCGCGCACGTCGCCTACCGCGCCGCCCTCGACCGGGAGGAGGCCGCGGCTCGGGACTTCGAAGAGCTCTTCCGG
>JAOPZQ010000610.1 GCA_025964075.1 Solirubrobacterales bacterium
GTGAGGAGACGACGCCGCCGGTCACGAAGATGAAGCGCGTCCCGTGCTCGGGACGAGAGTTGCGTGTGCTGGCGTCGAACGGCGGCGTCATGCTGGCCTTCCCAACGAGTCTAGTTCACGGAGCAGCGGCGTCCGCTCGATCACGGTCGAGAGCGAGCGAAATTCGCCGTAGACGGTCGCCACGACGACGACCGCGAGGGCGACGAGCTGGCCCGCCGTGCCCAGCGTCAGCACGAGCCACAGGCCGGCGAGCGCGCCGATCAGGTTCGAGCCGGCGTCGCCGAGCATCGCCTGCTCGCGCAGGTCGTAGAGCCCGACGACGAGCACGGGCGCCAGGAACAGGCCCAGCGCCCCGAGCGCGCGGGCGCTCGTCGCCCCGATGGTCAGCCCGGCGCCGAGGATCACGAGCGCCTTGACCGACCGCCCCGGGCGCAGGTCGAGGAGGTTGAAGAGATTGGTGGTGAGGACGAGCAGCGCGACCTCGAGGAGGTACCGCCCGTCGGAGAGCCCGCGCCCGGACAGGGCGAGCATCGCGAAACCGAGGGCGCCGACGGCCTTCATCGCCCCGGTCGAGAACGTGCCGTCGAGCGCGGCGCCGGCGTGGCCGCGCCAGCCGCGCGACGGGCCCGCGAGAACGTCGTCGACGAAGCCGAGGAACGCGACGCCGATCGCATAGATCGCGATCAGGTCGATGTTCGGGTAGAAGACCTTGGCGTTCGAGAGCTCGCGCAGCGCCCCCAGGGGCACGAGCGCGATCGCGACCGCGGCGATCATCGCGATGCCGGCCGGGAACGGAAGCGGGCGCTCGCGGAAGTTCTCGCGGACGAACCCGTTCTCGATCAGGTGCCGGAGGACCGCGGGCGTGACCACGATTGCGGCCAGCAGGGCGATCACGAACGGGAGGGCTCGCACTCCTGGACGGTACCTGGACGCGCGGACGGCGGCGCTAAGGCGTCGCCGTGGTGGTCGTGGCCGCCGGAGGGATCGCGGCGCCGGCGCACTGCGGCGGCGGCAGCGTGAGCTGCCCGGTCTTCTCGCCGTAGTTGCCGCCCTGGCCGGCCAGTCCGCACACGAGCGACACCCGGCCGACGAGCTGATCGACGTCGTCGACCGTCGTCGGCAGGTTGTGCTTCGCGTACCAGGTGACGACCGACGGCTTCGTACTCGTCTCCTCCACCCCGACCACCGGGATCAACCGTGCGCGCAGGCCCTCGATGAACCCGCCGACGAACGTGTCGCGCGTGGCCACGTCGGTCGGCGACAGCTTGGAGTTGTCGAGGTAGAGGACGACCGCGTCGGCACCTGCGGTGAGCTCGCCGCTCGAGCCGCTCGTGAGCAGCGGCCCCTTGACCGCGCGCAGGAGCTGACCCGTGCCGTCGGCCAACTGGATCGCGATGCGCCGGCCGAAGTCGTGCAGGAGGAGGCCGGGATCGTTCGCGAGCTGGTCGTAGCGGGTGCCGCTCGCCGCGCTCGCGAGGGCGCCCAGGTTCATCGGCTGGTCGATGTTGGACACCGAGACGATCGGCTGCTGCGCGCCCGACCCCTCGAGCGCCTTCGTCGTGTCGTCGACGATGGCGTGCGGGAGCGAGCCGATCGACACGATCGCGACGCGCTTGCCGGGGAGCTGGCCGTTGACGACGAGCGGGTACAGGTCGTTCTGGACCCCCGTGGACTGGTTCAGCAGGGCCTGGAGCGTCGACGCCTTCTGCTGTTCCCGATGGAACTCGCCGCGCAGGGACTGACGCAGGTTCGTCTCCGCGCTCGAGACGAGGCCCTTGTCGCCGATCGCCACGCCGAGCAGCAGGCCGACGGCGAGGGCGATCAGGACAGCGATCAGCGAGAGCGCGTGATAGCGGAAATCGAAGCCGAACAAGCGGTCAGACCTTGATGCCCAGCAGCACCTGGAGCTTCAGCCACAGGAGGTCCGCGACGTCGCGCAGGCCGGGCGTGACGATCACGATCAGCGTCAGCGTCACGACCCCCGCGAGCACGATCGCCGCGAGCAGGCCGAGCCCGGGGCGCGGCCGGTAGAGCCGGCTCACGCCCTTCGCGTCGACAAGGATCTCGCCGATCCGCAAGCGGGTGAGGAACGTGGAGGACATGCCGCGACGGTTCTTGTCGAGGAACTCGATGAGGTTGAACTGCGAGCCGACGGAGACGATCAGGCGCGCGCCCTTCTCGGCGGCGATCAGCATGGCAACGTCCTGGCTCGTTCCCGGCGCCGGCACGATCTTGTGCTCGAGCCCGAGCGGGGTCAGGCGCTCGCGTCCCGGCGCCCTCCCGTCGGGGTAGGCGTGCACGACGAGCTCGGCGCCGCTGCGCAGGACGGCCTCGGTCGCCGAGTCCATGTCCCCCACGATCATGTCGGGCCTGAAGCCCTCGTCGACGATCGCGTTGGCGCCGCCGTCCACGCCGACGAGGACCGGTCGGACGTCGCGGATGTACGGGCGCAGCGCCTTGAGGTCGCGCTGGTGGTCGACCCCGCGCACGACGATCAGCACGTAGCGGTCGCGGAAGTCGGTGTCGAAGCGCGGCAGCTCGAGCTTGCCGGCGAGGAGCTCGCGCTCCTCGACCATGTGCTCGACCGTGTTCCGGGCGAACGCCTCGAGCGCCTCGCCGATCTCCTCGCGGCGCTCGTCGGTGAGCTTCTGCACCGTCGTCGGGTCCTGCACCGCGCCGGTGGCGACGACCTCGCCGCGACGGAGGATCTCGCCGCCGCGCACCGTCACGGGGTCGCCCTCGCCGAGCGCCTTGAAGAGGTCGACGTCGACGACGTCCACGAGGTGCACGCCCGCCTGGACCAGGAGCAGCGGGCCCATGTTCGGGTAGCGTCCGGTCGAGGACGGCGCGCAGTTCAGGACGGCCTGGACGCCGCAGGCGATCAGGTCCTCGCCGGAGACCCGATCGAGGTCCCGGTGATGGAGGATCGCGATGTCCCCCGGCCGCAGGCGCTTGACGAGGTGCTTGGTGCGCCGGCCGAGCCGGGCGATCCCGGTGACCTCGCGCACCGCCTCCTCGCCAGAGTGCGGCCTGGCGGGTGAGACGGCCATCGCGCGAGGATACGTCACGATCGTAAGGTGAACCTCGTCCAACGCCTCCTCGCCGCGTCTCGGCGGCGCCTGATCGCGCTCGCGCTGCGGGGCGATCGCGTCGCCTGTCCGCTCTGCGAGCGGCGCTACCGCCGCTTCCAGCGCGACCCGGCGGGCTACGACGCGTTCTGCCCGCGCTGCGGGTCCCGCGCGCGCCACCGGGTGCTGTGGCTGGCGCTCGAGCGGTCGGGCATCCCCGCCCGGCCAGGCCTCCGCGTCCTCCACATGGCGCCCGAGCACGGCCTCGAGGCCCGGCTGCGGGCGCTGCCGGGGGTGCGCTACCTGAGCGCCGATCTCGCCCACCCGCGGGCGATGGAGCACTTCGACCTCGAGGAGATCCCGCACGAGGACGCCGGCTTCGACCTCGTCGTCTGCTCGCACGTGCTCGAGCACGTCGCCGACGACGACCGCGCGATCGGCGAGCTCCGCCGCGTCACGGCCCCGGGCGGCGACCTGCTCGTGATGGTCCCGTTCGACCCGACGCGGGAGGCGACTCTCGAGGACCCGGCGGTCGTGGCCGCCGAGGAGCGCCGCGCCGCGTATTGGGCCGAGGACCACGTGCGGCTCTACGGCCGCGACTTGACGGAGCGCCTCGCGGCGCCGGGCTTCGCGGTCGAGATGGACCGCTTCGCGGTGGACTGCGACGAGGCGACTCGGGCGCGGTACGGGTTGCGTCGGGACGAAGTGCTGTTCCGTTGCCGGCCAACCGGGTAGCCCCGCTCTCAGCCACGGAAGGAGAGGCACTATGGCGGACGCCCGCTACCGGTACCGGTACCTGCAGATCCTCATCGACCACATCGCGGAGGACCGGTTCCCGAGCCACAACCAGATGAACATCATCGAGTCGTTGTTGCGGCCGGAGGAGATGGACGCGTACCTCGAGGCGTTGTTCGAGAAGGTCGAGGAAGTCCACTACCCGAGCGTGGAGATGATGGCTCGCATCCAGCGGCTCGTCGCCTACCTGCCGATGCCGCGCCAGGAGGACGGCGACGCCCGAGGTGAGCGGAGCCGCACCTAGGACGACCCCGCGCAGCGCCGCATGCACCCTGGTAGGTCCAGGGCAAAGCGGGTAAGCGTTGCTTGCGGAAGGGGTCGAGGTCACTCGAAACCCGGAGGGTGGAAACACATGGCAGAAACTCGGAGTGGATCAGGCTCCTCTGGTAGGACCGCCAAGCGCTCGTCGTCGGCACGGTCCTCCGGCAGCTCGAGGCGAAGCGCGAACGGCTCGAGCCCGACGGCGAGCTCGCGTTCGGGATCGCGTGCGGCGTCGAGCGCTCGGCGCGCGTCGGCGAGCCGCGCGCGGTCCGGAGCGAGCAAGGCGGCCGACGCGGCCAGCGCTCCCGTCGAGGGCGTCAAGGAGACGATGGGCGGCGTCAAGGAGACGATGGGCAACGCCGCCGGAACCGTCGGTGATGTGGCGCAGACCGTCGGCCACGCCGTCAAGGCCGTGGCCGCGCCCGTCGCGACGGCCGCGCTCGGCGCGGCGGCCGGCGTCGTCGGCGGCGTCGTCCTCGGTCGGACGCGGCTGAACCGCAAGCGCAAGGTCCTCGGCATCACGATGCCGGGCCAGCGGGACGGCGTCGAGCATCTCGCGAAGAACGTCGGGGAGGCCGGCAAGCAGTTCGGCAAGCTCGCCGGCGAGGTACGGACTGCCCGCCAGAAGGCGGAGCAGATCGGCAAGGCGCTGAGCTAGGAGGATCGACATGCCGCAGACCGCACGGAAGCGGGGCACCGACTCGGCGGCGCGCTCGTCCCGCACGGCGCGGCGGCGAGCCGCGAGCGACGGCGCCGCGAAGCGCAAGACGGCGG
>JAOPZQ010000590.1 GCA_025964075.1 Solirubrobacterales bacterium
GGGCGTCAGGCGGCCGACGTCGGCGCGCCGCAGCGCGCGGGCGCCGCCGAGCGTCGCGGCGGCCAGCGCCTCGTCGACGGTCATGCGCATGTCGCGGACCGCGAGCGCGATGCAGAACGCCATCGACGTCGTGTAGCTCGAGCCCGGGTTGCAGTTCGTGGCGATCGCGACCGAGACGCCGGCGTCGATCGCCCGGCGGGCGTCCGGGTAGGGCTGGCGGGTCGAGAAGTCCGTCGCCGGGAGGAACGTCGCCACGGTGTCGCTGCCGGCGAGCGCGGCGAGGTCGTCGTCGGTCAGGTAGGTGCAGTGGTCCGCGGAGGCCGCGCCCTCCTCCACCGCCAGGCGCACTCCGGGCCCCGGGCCGAGCTGGTTCGCGTGGACGCGCAGCCCGAGCCCGGCGGCGCGGCCGGCGGCGAGCACGGCGCGCGACTGGTCCTCGTCGAACGCGCCCTCCTCGCAGAACACGTCGATCCACCGGGCGTACGGGCGGCAGGCCGCGAGCATCTCGCCGCACACGAGCGCGACGTAGTCGTCGGCGCGGCCGGCGTACTCCTCCGGCACGACGTGCGCGCCCAGGAACGTGACGTCGTCGGTCAGTCGCGCCGCGATCGCGCACGAGAGCGCCTCGTGCGGGACGTCGAGTCCGTAGCCCGACTTGACCTCGACGTGCGTGATGCCGGCCCGCAGCGCCTCGCGCCAGCGGCCCCGCGCGAGCGTCAGGAGCTGTTTGTGGGACGCCGCGCGCGTGGCCTCGGTGGTCACGCGGATCCCGCCCGCCGCGTAGGGAGCGCCGGCCATCCGCGCCGCGAACTCCTCGCTCCGGTCGCCCGCGAACACCAGGTGCGTGTGGCTGTCGACGAACCCGGGGATGACGCAGCGGCCGCCCACGTCGAACCGCTCGTCGGCCGCGGCGCCCGCGCGTTCGAGCGCCACGATGCGGTCGCCCTCGATCACGAGGGCGGCGTCGCGGACGATCCCCAGCGGGCCCGCGCCGAGCGCCGGGTCGTTCGTCACGAGCAGGCCGATGTCGTCGAGGACGAGCGTCACGCCCAGGCCGCCCGGATCGCGGCGTCGAGCTCGGCGGCGACGTCGATGTCGACGTGCGCGCCGTCGCGCACGACCTCCCTGCCGCCGACGACGACGTCGCGGACGTCACCGGCCGTGGCGGCGAACATCGCGGCGGGGATCGCGTCGGCGGGAGCGGTTCCCGCGAGGCGCACGCCGTCGAGCGCGAGCGTCGTGAAGTCGGCGAGGGCGCCGGCCTCGAGCCGGCCGCCCTCGGGCCAGCCCAGGCTCTCGTAACCGGCGCTCGTGGCCGCGCGCAGCAGGTCTGCGGGGGTGTGACGCCCGCGTTCGCCGGAGATCAACCGCTCGTCGAGCTCGACCGCGCGCGCCTCCTCGAGGATGTCGATGACGGCGTTCGAGTCGGTGCCGAGCGCGAGCGTCGCGCCGGCGTCGCGCAACGCGCGAGCCGGGCCGATCCCGTCGGCGAGGTCGCGCTCGGTCGTCGGGCAGAGGCAGCAGCAGGACCGGCCGAGCAGCGCGACGTCGCGGTCGGTCACGTGCGTCGCGTGCACGGCGGTGAAGCCCATGCCCGGCGCGCCGACCTGCGCCAGCAGCTCCGTCGGCGTGACGCCGTAGGCCGCGAGGCACGCCTCGTTCTCGGCCGCCTGCTCGGAGACGTGGGCGTGGAGGACCCAGGCACGCTCGCGTGCCACGTCGACGACGGCTTCGAGCGACGCCTTGCCGAGCGCGCGGACGCTGTGCGCGGCGGCGCCGATCCGCGCCGTGGGACGGGTCTCGAGCGCGGCGGTCCGCCTCGCCCAGGCCGTCACGTCGGCGTCGGCGAAGCGCCGCTGGACGGAATCGAGCGGCGCCTCGAACCCTCCGCGCAGGTAGCACGTGTCGAGCAGGGTGATCCGGATCCCCGCCTGGACGGCGGCGGAGAGGACGGCCCACCCCATCGCGTTCGCGTCGGCGTAGGGCGCGCCGTCGGGCCCGTGGTGCAGGTAGTGGAACTCGCCGACGACGGTGATCCCGGCCAGCGCCATCTCGGCGAACGTCGCCCGCGCGAGCGCGTGGTAGCGGTCGGGATCGAGCACGCCGGCGAGCGCGTACATCTGCTCGCGCCAGGTCCAGAACGTGCCGGCGCCGGCGTGCGTCCGCGATCGCAGTGCGCGGTGGAACGCGTGCGAGTGCGCGTTGGCGAGGCCGGGGAGGGTGAGGCCGGGGAGCGTCGTCGCTCCCGCCGGCGGATCGGCCACGCCGGACTCGACGGACGCGAAGCGGTCGCGCTCGAGCGTGAGGACGACGCCCGCCTCGGGCTCGTCGCCGCCGAGCCACGCGAGCTCGCACCAGTACGTCGCGCTCACGCGCCCACCCGCTCGACGAGCGCTCGCGCCCGCGCCACGAACGCGTCGCGGTGGTACCGGTCGAACTGCTTCCAGGTGGTGAACGTCGTCGGGTCCTCCACGCGGTCGAGGAACAGGATGCCGTCGAGGTGGTCGACCTCGTGTTGGAACGTTCCCGCGGTGAGGCCGCGCTGCACTTCGCTGTGCGCCTCGCCGTCGCGGTCGAGGTAGTCGACCCGCACGGAGACGTGCCGCGGCAGCTCTCCGCGCAGGTCGGGCACCGACAGGCAGCCCTCGTTGATCGCGAACGTCTCGTCGTCCACCGGTGTCAGCGTCGGGTTGACGATCACGGTGAGCGGGATCGGCGGCTTGTAGGGATAGCGCGGGTTGTCGCGGACCTCGATCACGGCGACGCGGCGCCTCTCGCCGACCTGGTTCGCGGCCAGCCCGGCGCCGCCGGCGGCGCGCATCGTCTCGATCATGTCGTCGATCAGCCGCTGGAACTCCGGTGAGCGCAGCTCGTCCGGGCTCACCTCGGCGGCGCGCTCGCGCAGGACGGGATCTCCCACCGACCGAATTTCGAGCAGGGTCATTCCTGCATCGGCAGTCGCACGCCGCGCTCCCGGGCGACCTCGACCGCGCTCTCGTAACCGGCGTCCGCGTGGCGCATGACGCCCGTGCCCGGGTCGGCCGTGAGGACGCGCTCGAGCTTCTGCCGGGCGAGCTCGGTCCCGTCCGCCACGCAGACCATGCCGGCGTGGATCGAGCGCCCGATCCCGACGCCGCCGCCGTGGTGGATGCTCACCCACGACGCGCCGGACGCCGTGTTGACGAGCGCGTTCAGCAGCGGCCAGTCGGCGATCGCGTCGGAGCCGTCGGCCATCGACTCGGTCTCGCGGTAGGGCGAGGCGACCGAGCCCGAGTCGAGGTGGTCGCGGCCGATGACGATCGGCGCGCTGAGCTCTCCGCGGCGCACCATCTCGTTGAAGCGCAGGCCGAGCCGCGCGCGCTCGCCGTAGCCGAGCCAGCAGATCCGGGCGGGCAGGCCCTGGAACGCGATCCGCTCGCCCGCGGCGGCGATCCAGCGCGCGAGCCCCTCGTCGTCGGGGAACTCCTCGAGCGCGGCGCGGTCGGTGGCGGCGATGTCGGCTGGGTCGCCGCTCAGCGCGACCCAGCGGAACGGCCCGCGGCCCTCGCAGAACTGCGGGCGGATGTAGGCGGGGACGAAGCCGGGGTACTCGAACGCGCGCTCGAACCCGCCGAGCCGCGCCTCGGCGCGCAGGCTGTTGCCGTAGTCGAAGACCTCGGCGCCGGCGTCCTTGAAGCCCACCATCGCGGCGCAGTGGGCGGCGATCGCGCGGCGCGCCCGGCGGACGTAGTCGTCGGGGTCGCTCGCCCGCAGCGCGTCGGCTTCCTCGGGGGTCATCAGGTTCGGGACATACCCGGCGAGCGGGTCGTGGGCGCTCGTCTGGTCGGTGACGATGTCGGCCTCGAAGCCGGCCGCGAGCAGCGCCGGGAGGACGTCGGCGGCGTTCGCGTGGAGGCCGACGCTGAGCGCGCGCCCGTCGTCCCGGGCGGAGCGGCAGCGCTCCACGGCGTCCCGGAGCGACGAGGCCAGCTCGTCGAGGTAGCGAGTCTTCAGCCGGCGCTCGATCCGCTGCCGGTCGATCTCCACGCACAGAGCGACGCCACCGTTCAACGTCACCGCCAGCGGCTGCGCTCCGCCAATGCCGCCGAGGCCTGCGGTCAGTGTGATCGTGCCGGCGAGCGAGCCCCCGTGGCGGCGCCGGGCGATCTCGGCGAAGCACTCGTAGGTGCCCTGCACGATCCCCTGCGTCCCGATGTAGATCCACGAGCCGGCGGTCATCTGGCCGTACATCGTCAGCCCGAGCTCCTCCAGGCGCCGGAACTCCTCCCATGTCGCCCACTCGGGGACGAGGTTCGAGTTCGCGATGAGGACCCGCGGCGACCACTCGTGCGTGCGGAAGACGCCGACCGGCTTCCCGGACTGGACTAGGAGCGTCTCGTCGTCGGCGAGCGTCCGGAGCGTACGGACGATCGCGTCGAACGCCTCCCACGAGCGCGCCGCGCGGCCGGTCCCGCCGTACACGACGAGGTCCTCCGGCCGCTCCGCGACGTCCGGGTCGAGGTTGTTCATCAGCATGCGCATGGCCGCCTCCTGCGGCCAGCCGGCGCAGCTGAGCTCGTTCCCCCGTGGCGCCTGGATGGTCCTCATCGCAGTCCTCCGATCGCTTCGTCCACCGCTCTCAGCACAGCCCCCGAGGCCACGAGCGCCTCGGCCGCCGCGAGATCCGGCGCGAGCTCGCGGTCGGGACCGGGGCCGGCGACCCGTCCGCGCAGCGCGCGCAGCGCCGCGCC
>JAOPZQ010000595.1 GCA_025964075.1 Solirubrobacterales bacterium
CGGCGTCACGGCAGCGGTCCGCTTGGCGCCGCGCGGCGGATCGCGCCGCGGCGCCGCGGAGGCGCACGCCGCCGGGCCGGTCGCGACGAAGGCAAGGGCGAGCAACACGCCGACACACGGATGTCGCCCCCTCATCGGCCGGACTCTAACCCCGCGAGGGGCGTAGCGCGCCGGATCTAGGCGCGTCGGGCGCGGCGGCGGCGCACGGTCGAGCGCAGCTCGCCGCGGCGCACGAGGTAGAGCGCGCGCACCGCGAGCCGACGGAGCCCCGTCGAGGACCGGCGGAGCACGTAGGGCTGGTCGTTCCACTCGACGAGCTCGCCGAGATCGCCCGTCCGGCGGAACATCGCCGTGCGGTAGGGCACGTCGTGGACGAGCTCCCATCCGGGCTGCTCGATCAGGAACCTCCGCAGCACCTTGCCCGTCCAGATCTGGGTGTCGTCGACGATCACGAGGCCTCCCTCGCGCAGTCGCCGGCCCGCGTACATCCAGTCGAGGAACGCGGTCGGGAACGCGTGCGAGCCGTCGATGAACACGAGGTCGAGCGGGTCCGGATCGAGTTGGGGGAGGACGTGCTCGGAGCGGCCCTGGCGGAAGTCGACGCCGCCGGCGTCGATGCCGTGCTCCTCGCAGTAGCGACGGACCCGGTCGATCTCGCGCCCCGAGTAGGCGACGCATGTGTGGCGCGCGCCGCTCAGGGCGAAGACCACCGTGCTCCCGCCGATGCCGGTCTCGAGGGTCGCCATGCCCGGACCCGTCTGCGCCGCGATGAACCGCAGCACCTCGGGGTCGGAGCCGATGTGGAGCGGCTCCCCCGCGTCGGTCGTGTGGAACGCGGGCGCGGCGGCGATCAGGGCCTCGACGTCCATCGCTACGCGGCCCGCGCGACGATCGTCGTGTCGAACCCGTTCGTCGCCGTCTCCGTCACCGTGAACCCGGTGGCCGCGAGCATGCCGGTCACCGCCGAGGGCGTCAGGCCCCACCACCAGTTCGCGTATCCCTTCGACGCGTCGAACGGTGTCGTCAGGCCGACCCGCGTCGCCTTCCCGCCGACCGCCGTGTAGGCGCGGTCGTAGGCGCGCCGGGCGTCGTCCGGGAGGGCGGGGAAGAAGACGCCGGCCTGGTCGGACACCGCGATCTCGGGAACCGTCGCGTTGCGCAGGACGAGCGTCTCGCCGGTGATCCGGCGCAGGCACGCGAGCGACCTCACCGGGTTCGGGCAGTGGTAGAGGACGCCCGAGCACCAGACCACGTCATGGCGGCCGATCGCCTCGAGCGCCGCGTCCTCGTGCAGGTCGCCCTGGACGAAGCGCACCTTCGACTGGCGGCGGGCATGCTCCGCCCGGTAGGGCTCGGTTTCGCCGCTGATGTCCACGGCGGTGACGCTCGTGGCGCCGTGCTCCTCGGCGAGGAACGCGATCCGGCCGTGGATGCTCCACAGCGCGCCGACGTCGACGAACGAGCTCCCCGGGGCGACGCGGGCGACGAGCGCCTCGACCGGCGTCTCGGGGCGGCGCATGGCTCGGCGCACGTTCCGCCGGCCGCGCGCCGCGAGGAGACGTGCCTCGAGCAGCAGCGTCACGCCGGTCCGCGGGCGTGGAGCACGACGTGGGGGACGGTGAAGCGGTTCTGGACCTTCATGTTGAAGCGCCCGTGCTCCTGGACGTCCTCGAAGCCGGCCGTCCACGCCATCCGCCGCCACGTCTTGGCGTTCGGCACCCAGAACACGACGGCCTTGTCGCGGTCGGCGTGGTACCGGGCGACGGGCCAGGGGAGGAGCGACGTGACGCGGTCGTACTCCTCGGCGAGGATCAGCCGCCCGCGGCACACGGACGCCAGCCGCTCGAGCGCGAGGAGCTGGTCGCGCAGGTGGCTGAGGACCGAGCCGACGAACACGAGGTCGAACATCCCGCCGAGGCGCTCGGGCGACGCGTCGTAGATGTTGCAGGTCACGCGCTCGACCTTCGAGTCGAGCAGCTCGTGGGCGAGGCGGAAGCCCTTGCCCCGGTCGAGCATCGTCCACTCCTTGGGACGGCGCCGCGGCGGCCAGTCGTACTCGCTCTCCTCGTCGACGTCGAGCGCGACGACCTCGGCTCCGCGGCGCTCGAGCTCGAAGGCCCAGAACCCGTCCCACGTGCCGATGTCGAGCGCGCGGACGCCGTCGAGGCGTTCGGGGAGCCCGTAGTGCTTGACGTAGGAGCGGAGGTCGAACCAGCCGGGTGTCGTATAGCCCGGCAGCTCGAGCGTGTGGTACCACTCCTGCTCGCGGGCTTGATCGAGAAGCGTCGTCACGGCCGGGAAAGTTAGATGATCCGGGCGCGGCGGCGGACCGGTAGCCTCCCGCGGCCTTGACCGGACCCCGCATCGCCATGCTCCTGTGGTCCGGCGAGCTCGGGGGGATCGAGACGCTGACGATCGACCTCGCCCGGACGTTGCGCACCCAGGGCGTGGACGCGCGGGTCGTCTTCGTCTGCGCCCGCGCGCCGCGCGCGAGCCGCGTCGACGAGCGCGACGTGCCCACCGTCGACGTCGGGCTTCCCCGGGGGCGGGCGGTGCTCCGGCACCCGCGAAGGTTCGCGCGCGCCGTCACCGCAGCGGGCCCCGACGGCGTCGTCCTCCCGGAGGTGGACTTCCTCACGCCGGTCCTCCGCGCCGCCGGGTATCGGGGGCGGATCGTCGCGGTCGAGCACGGCACCGTGCTGCAGGGCCTCTCGACTCCCCGGATGGCCGTCCGGCTCCTCGCGCAGCGGGCCTGCGACGTCGAGGTCGCGGTGTCGGACTCGATGCTCGCCGCCCTTCCGCGACGGCTGGCGAGTCGCCGGCGCGTGCGGATCCGCAACGGGCTCGACCTCGATCGCTACGCACCGGCGCCGGTGCCCGAGCGCGCCGGCGGCGAACGGTGGTCGGTGGCGTTCGCGGGGCGGCTCATCGCCGGCAAGGGGGCTGACGTGCTCCTGCGAGCGGCGGCGCTCCTGGCCGCCCCGCTGCGACCGCGCGTGGTGATCGCGGGCGACGGACCGGAGCGCCCGGGCCTTCGGGCTCTGGCGACCGAGCTCGGCGTGGAGGCGGAGTTCCCCGGCTGGGTGAAGGACATGGCGGGCTACTGGCGCGCCTGCGACGCCGCCGTCGTGCCCTCTGACGAGTGGCGCGAGTCGTTCGGCCTCGTCGCGGTCGAGGCCATGGCCTGCGGCCGCCCGGTCATCGCCTCGGCGCAGCCCGCTCTCCTCGACATCGTCGCCGACGGGCGGACCGGCCTGGTCGTGGCGCCGGGGGATCCCCAGGCCCTGAGCGCCGCTCTCGCGCGCTACGGGGCGGATCCGGCGCTGCGGGCCGAGCATGGGGCCGCCGCGCGCCGGGACGTGGAGGCGCGGTTCGACATCCGCGGCACCGCGGAGGCCTACGCGCGCCTGTTCGAGTGAGCCCGCCGGCTGCCGGCGTAGGCGCCGAGCAGACGCGCGGCACGCCGGTGGCTGAGGCGGGCGCGCCAGCTCGAGCGATAGCTGGCCTGGTCCGACCACCACTCGCCGAGGAGGGAGCGCAGGGTCACCGGCGGCAGGTCGAGGAACATCTCGTAGCCCTCGCGCTCGCGGCGGGCGCGCCGGAACATGCTGGGCAGCGGGTCCTTCGAGTGGTCGTGGTCGACCCACAGCGCCGGATCGACGTACACGACGTAGCCCTCGCCCATCCAGTGCCGTGCCCACGCCTGGTCCTCCGTGCCGGGCATCCGGTCGTCGAACGGATGCCGGCGCCAGAGCTCGGCGCGGAAGCCACCGGCGGCGTTCGAGTAGCCCCAGAACGGCAGGCGCTCGGACAGCGCCAGGTCCTGCACGAGCGGCTCGGTCAGCGGGCCGCCGTCGGGACGGTAGAGCTGGCCGCAGGCGCAGGCGACGCGCGGGTCGTCGAACGTGGCGAGGAGACGGGCGAGCCAGTCGCGCTCGCGGACGTAGGCGTGGGCCGACAGGGCGACGATGATCTCGCCCCGGGCGGCGGCGCACCCGGTGTTGAGCGCGCCGCCGAACGTGAACGACGCGGCGGGGATCTCGATGACGCGGGCGCCGCGGTCGCGGGCGAGCGCCGCCGTCCCGTCGCGCGAGCCGGAGTCGACGACGATCAGCTCGAGCTCCCGGCCGGCCAGCTCCTGCGCGTGGAGGAGATCGAGGCAGCGGCCGATCGCCGGATCTTCGTCCTTCGCGCGGATCACGACGCTGACGGTGGGAGGGATCGACACGGCGGCGCACCCTACCGCGGCTGCGGGTAGCCTCACCGCCGCGTTGAGCGGTGAGCGAACCCTGAAGTCGAGGCTCGCCGAGCTGGTGCGCCGGCTCGGCTACTTCGTGCTGCCCCGGCTCGCCTCCGAGCTGCGCAAGCGCTGGGTGATCCTGCGCAACCCGCACGCGCACATCGAGTTCCGCGGCCCCGTCTACCTGGGGCCGGGCTTCTCGCTCTACATGCCCCACGGCGGCCACTTCATCGTCGGCCCGCTCGTCGAGTTCCGGCGGAACTTCCGCGCCGAGCTGGCGAGCGCCGACGCGCGGCTCGAGATCGGCGCGTCGAGCCGGTTCACCTACGACGTGCTCATCCAGTGCTCGACGACGATCGAGATCGGCGAGCACTGCATGTTCGGCCAGAGCGCGTTCCTCGTCGACGGCAACCACCGCTTCCGGGACCTCGACCGGCCCATGCTCGAGCAGGGCTACGACTTCCGGCCGCTGACGATCGCCGACCACGTGACGGTGCTCACGAAGTGCACGATCCTCGCCGACCTCGGGTACCGGGCGATGGTCGCGGCCGGCGCCGTCGTCAACAAGCCGGCGCCGCCGTACTGCGTGGTCGGGGGGATCCCGGCGCGCGTGCTCGACTACTACGGGCCCGACGGCGGGGAGCCGCCGGAGCTCGTCGAGCGCTCGCGCGCATCGTCCTGAGCGGCGGCGGCCCAGGCCGCCATGAACGCCGGGGCGAGCTGCTGGCGGTAGTGGACGCTCGCGCGCTCGGAGATCCACGGGCCGAGGATCGGCGTGCGCGGCGGGACGAGGCGCAGGCCGACCAGCGCGATCCGGCCCCGTGTGGGCGGCCAGGCGGCCGCCTCGGCGAGCCGGTCGTGGAAGTGCGGCCGGTGGTCCGGGTGCAGCGCGATCCACGCCCGCTCCGCCCGGGCGATCGCGCCCATGCGGCCCTGCCAGTCCTCGAGCGTCGTGGGGTGGAGGTGCTCCCCCTCGGCCCGGCGGTGGTAGAGCAGGCGGAAGCCGTGCTCGCGGAGCCGGTAGCCGAGGTCGGTGTCCTCGTAGAGGAACGGGAACCGCTCCTCGTCGAAGCCTCCCGTCCGCTCGAGCATGACGCGCTTCAGCGAGACGTTGGCGGTGTAGAAGTTGCCCCAACCGGCCTCGCCGCGGATCGAGTGGAAGTCGAACTGGGTGCCGTGCTCGAGCCACCGCATGAACGGGGTGACCTGGAGCTCGCGCGCCCAGCGCACGTGGCCGAGGGCGCCGAGCTCGGGCTCGCGGTGGCGCTCGTGGAACGCCAGGTGCTCGGCGAGGAGCCGCTTCGAGGCGAGGATGTCGTCGCCGAGGAAGAGGACCAGGTCGGTGGTGGCGGCGCGCCAGCCCGCGTTGCGGGCGGCGCTGGCGCCCGGCGCGGGGCCGGCGAGGAGGCGGGCTTCGAGGGGG
>JAOPZQ010000628.1 GCA_025964075.1 Solirubrobacterales bacterium
ACATCGACGGTGTCCAGGAGCCCCTCGACGGCCCGGCGCTGGAGATCCACGACCCCGCCACGGGCGAGCTCGTCGGCCGCGCGGCGCGCGCCGGCGCCGCGGTGGTCGACCGTGCCGTCCGCTCGGCCCAGGCGGCGTTCGCGGAGTGGCGGCGGCGGGGGATCGCCGAGCGCGGGGCGATCCTGCATGCCGGCGCGGAGCTGCTGCTCGAGCGCGTCGACGCGCTCGCCCCGGGCCTCACGGCCGAGCAGGGCAAGCCGCTGCGCGAGGCGAAGCTCGAGCTCCGCAAGGCGGCCGACACGCTCGAGCACTACGCGGGCCTCGCGAAGGAGCTGCGCGGCATCGCGGTGCACGGGCTCGATCCGGGCGTCGAGGGCCGCGTCCTGCGCCGCCCGCTGGGCGTCGTCGGCGCGATCGTCCCGTGGAACTTCCCGACGACTCTGCTGTCGAACAAGCTCGGGCCCGCGCTCGTCGCCGGTAACACGGTCGTGGCGAAGCCGGCCGACACGACTCCGTTCACCACGCTCGCACTCGCGGCGATCCTCGCCGAGGCGGGGCTCCCGCCCGGAGTGCTGAACGTCGTCACCGGAACCGGCCCGGAGGCGGGCGAGGCGCTCGTCACCCACCCGCTCGTGCGCAAGGTCGCATTCACCGGATCGACGCCGACCGGCGAGCGCGTCATGGCCCTCGCCGCGCGGGGCGCGAAGCGCGTCACGCTCGAGCTCGGCGGCTCGGACCCCCTGATCGTCTGCGACGACGCCGACCTCGCCGCGGCGGCGAGCGCGGCGAGTATGGGTCGCTTCTTCAACTGCGGTCAGGCCTGCCTCGCGATCAAGCGCGTGTACGTGTTCGACTCGGTCGCCGACGAGGTGATCGCGGCGATCGTGGCGAAGGCGGCACGGCTCAAGGTGGGCCCGGGCCGCGAGGACGGCGTCCAGCTCGGCCCGCTGCACTCCGAGCGCCAGCGCGACCTGCTGGAGGACCAGCTCGCGCGCGGCGGCGGCGACGTCCTCACCGGCGGCGGCCGGCCCGCCGGGGAGAAGTACGAGCGCGGGTGGTTCCACGAGCCGACGGTGGTGCTCGAGCCGCCCCGGGACTCGCCGCTCGCCACCGAGGAGGTCTTCGGCCCCGCGCTGCCGATCTGGCGCGTGCGCGACCTCGACGAGGCGATCGCGCTCGCCAACGCGTCGCCGTTCGGCCTCGGCTCCTCGATCTGGACGCGCGACCTCGACCGCGCGCAGCGCGCGGCGGCCGAGCTCGACTGCGGCTACACGTGGGTCAACTCGCCGACGAAGGTCTACGACGAGCTGCCGTTCGGCGGAGTCAAGTCGAGCGGGTTCGGGAAGGAGCACGGGTCCGAGGCGTTCGACGCGTACACCGACCAGAAGGCAGTGGTCGTCCGCACGCCGAGATGAACGCGAGCTCCGTCCTCGACCGGCAGATCGCCGCGGGGCGCGGAGGGAAGGTCGCGCTGCGCGCGCCCGACGGCAGCTTCAGCTACGCGGAGCTGCTCGCGCGTGTGAATCGCGCCGGCAACCTGCTGCGCGCGCTCGGAATCGGCCGCGAGGACCGGGTCGTGCTCGTCCTCGACGACACCTCGGCGTTCCACGCCCTGTTCCTCGGCGCGATGCGGATCGGCGCCGTGCCGGTGCCCGTGTCGCCGCTCGACAAGGCCGAGAACTACCGCCACTTCGTGCAGGACTCCTACGCGCGCGTGGTCGTCACCGACCCGCCGCTCGTCGCCCTGCTCCGGTCGGTGGCGCCGGACGCGATCCTCATCTCCACGGGCGAGGAGCTCGAGGGCCTGCTCGCCGGCCAGGGCGACGAGCTCGCCGCGGCGCCGACGCACCGCGACGACATGGCGTTCTGGCTCTACTCCTCGGGCTCGACCGGGCTGCCGAAGGGCGTCGTCCACCTGCACCACGACATCGAGATGACGTGCGACTCCTACGCGGGGCAGGTCCTCGGCCTGCGCGAGGACGACGTCCTGTTCTCGACGACCAAGCTCTACCACGCCTACGGGCTGGGCAACGGCCTCACGTTCCCACTCCACTTCGGCGCGACGTCCGTGCACCTGGCGGGTCCGCCCAAGCCCGACCGCATCGTCGCCCGCCTCCGCGAGGAGCGCCCGACTGTCTTCTTCTCCGTGCCGGCGCTCTTCGGCCTGCTCGTGCGCGCGGAGGGCGCCGAGGACGCGCTGCAGTCGGTGCGCCTCTGCGTGTCGGCCGCGGAGGCGCTCGCCCCGGCGACGTACGACCGCTGGCTCGAGCGCTTCGGCCTCGAGATCATCGACGGCATCGGCTCGACGGAGATGCTCCACATCTTCTGCTCGAACCGGCCGGGAGCGGTCGAGCGGGGGACGACCGGCCGGCCGGTGCCCGGCTACGAGCTGCGGATCGTCGACGAGGAGGGCCGGGTGCTCGACGGTCCGGCGGTGGGCGACCTCGAGGTCCGCGGCGACTCGTGCGCGGCGTCCTACTGGCACCAGCACGAGAAGACGAAGTCGTGCATGCGCGGCGACTGGTTCTTCACGGGCGACCGCTACCGGCGCCGGGAGGACGGCGCGTACGTGTTCGAGGGCCGCGCCGACGACATGCTCAAGGTCGGCGGCCTGTGGGTCTCTCCGATCGACATGGAGAACTGCCTCGTGGACCACCCGGGGGTGGCCGCGGTCGGCGTGGTGGGGATCACCGTCGAGGACACGAGCCGCATCGCCGCGTTCGTCGAGCGGACGCCGGAGGGACCCGACGACGATGCGCTCGCCGAGGAGCTCCGCGCATGGTGCAAGGCGCATTTGCGACGCTATGAGTATCCGCATGTCGTCCGCTTCGTCCCCGACCTCCCGCGCACGGTGACCGGCAAGGTCCAGCGCTTCCGCCTGCGCGAACTGGCCGACTGCCCCTCGTGACCGCCTCTCCGACGCGCGCGGCGGTGGTCGGAGCCGGCCCCGCCGGGTTCTACACGGCCGCCGACCTGCTCAAGGCGGGTTGGGAGGTCGACCTCTACGACGCCCTGCCGACGCCGTTCGGTCTCGTGCGCTTCGGCGTCGCGCCCGACCATCCGAAGATCAAGACCGTGACGCGGATGTACGAGAAGACCGCGAAGCACGAGGCGTTCCGGTTCATGGGGGGCGTGTGCCTCGGTACCGATATCACGCGCGAAGAGCTGCTCGGCCACTACCACGCAGTGGTCTACGCGGTCGGGAGCGCCGACGACCGGCGCCTCGGCATCCCCGGCGAGGACCTGGCCGGCTGCTACGCGGCCACCGAGTTCGTCGCCTGGTACAACGGCCACCCCGACTACGCCGACCACGAGTTCGACCTCTCGGCGGAGCGGGCGGTGGTCGTGGGGAACGGGAACGTCGCGCTCGACGTCGCCCGGATGCTCGTGCTCGATCCCGACGAGCTCGCGGTCACCGACACCGCCGACCACGCGATGCGACCGCTGATGGAGGCGGGGGTGCGCGAGGTCGTCGTGCTCGGCCGGCGCGGTCCCGTCCAGGCCGCGTTCACGAACCCCGAGCTGCTCGAGCTCGGCGAGCTCGTGCGGGCCGACGTCATCGTCCATCCCGAGGACCTCGAGCTCGACGACGCGAGCGCGGCGTGGCTCGACTCCGACGAGGCGGACGCCGCCGATCGCCGGCGGGTCGAGATCCTGCGGGAGTACGCGGCGCGCGAGCCGCGCGGCGCCAGCCACCGGCTCGAGCTGCGGTTCCTGCGCTCGCCGGTCGAGATCCTCGAGGAGGACGGCCGCGTGCGCGGGCTCCGCGTCGTCCACAACCGGCTCGAGGTGGACGCGGGCGGCCGGCTGCGCGCCGTGCCGACGGGCGAAGAGGACGTGATCGAGTGCGGACTCGTCCTGCGCTCGATCGGCTACACCGGGCGAACGCTCCCCGGCGTGCCGTTCGACGAGCGCCGCGGCACGATCCGCAACGAGGGCGGCCGCGTGCTCGGCGAGGACGGCGCGCCGCTGCCGGGCGAGTACGCGGTGGGATGGATCAAGCGCGGGCCGAGCGGTGTCATCGGCACGAACAAGAAGGACGCCGCCGACACGGTGGCCCGCATGCTCGAGGACGCCGAGGCCGGTGCCCTGTACACGCTCGCCGACGCGGATCGCGACGCCGTCGAAGCCTGGCTGCGCGAGCGCGTGCCCGATCACGTCACCTGGGAGGGCTGGCGCGCGATCGACGAGCACGAGCTCGGCCTCGGCGAGCCGCACGGCCGCCCGCGCGTCAAGCTCGTGCGCGTCGCCGAGATGCTCGAGATCGTTGGCCGCCGCGGGGGTTAGGCGGCGGCCAGTTCCGCGATCGCCGCGACCACCGCGTCCGGGTGCTCGAGGTGCGGGGAATGGCCGCCCGGCAGCTCCAGCCGGGTGACGACGCCCCGCAGGCGCCGCTCGATCGCGTCGAGCTGCGCCAGCGTGCCGTACACGTCGTCCTCGCCCTGGACGAGGAGCGTCGGGGCCGTGACGGCGTCGGCGGCGGCCTCGATGTTCCAGCCGCGGAACGCCGGGTCCAGCCAGACGTCGCACCAGCCGTGGAACGCGGCGTCGGGATCGCGGTGGTGGCGGGCGAGCCGCGCGCGGAGCCCCCCGTCCGCGTAGGCGTCGCGCGCGGCGCGGATGCCCCGCAGCGTCTCCTCCTCGACGAAGACGTGGGGGGCGAGCAGCGCGAGCGCCTCGACGTCGTGCTCGGCGGCGTGCAGCAGAGCGATCGAGGCTCCGTCGCTGTGCCCGACGAGGACGGGCCGCTCGATCCCCAGGGCGGCGAGGAGCTCGGGGAGCGCTTCGCCGGCCTCCTCGTGCATGAACGACGGCGTGCGCGGACGGGGCGGCGGGTCGGATTCGCCGTGGCCGAAGCGCGAGAACGCGACGGTGCGCCGGCCGGTTGCGGCGGCGAGCCGCTCGGGCAGCCCGCGCCACAGCCAGACCGTGCCGAGGCCCTCGTGGAGGAGGACGATCGGCGCGCCGGTGGGGTCACCGGGAAGGTCGAGCGTCTCGACGCGGCCTCCGCTGACGGCCACGAGGCTCGACTCGTTCACCCGGGCATCGTACGCGCCGCGGCGGGACTCACGGCCCGGCCGCGGCGGCCGTTCAGGCGCGCGCCTTGGCGCGCGTACGGGCGGCCTTCTTGGCCGCGGTGCTGCGGCCGCGGGCGTTCCGCTGG
>JAOPZQ010000647.1 GCA_025964075.1 Solirubrobacterales bacterium
GGCCCGGCGCTGCGCCGGCGGCACGGCGCGGTAGAGGAGCCCCTGGGAGACGTTGGCCACGGCATCGAGGTGCTCGAGCAGGAAGAAGCTCTGGAACACGAACCCCAGGCGCCGCGCGCGCAGCTCCGAGAGCGCCGCGTCGGAGAGTCCGGCAACGTCATCGCCGGCGACGCGCAGCGTCCCGCCCGACGGCCGGTCGAGCGTGCCGAGCAGGTGCAGCAGCGTGGTCTTGCCCGAGCCCGACGGACCAAGCACCGCCACCCGCTCCCCCGCCTCGAACCGCAGGTCGACGGGGCGCAGCGCGTGGATCGGCGGCGTGCCCGGGTAGGTCTTGTGGACGCCGGCGAGGTCCAGCAGCGCCACGGTCACGGCGCCGGCACCTGCACGCGCGTGCCCGACGAGAGGCCTGCTCCGCTGACCTGCACGCGAGTGTTCGCGAACAGCCCGGTCTGAACCGAGACCAGCCGCCGCGCCGACCCGTCGATCACTTCCACGGCGTAGCCGCCACCGGCGAGCGCGACCAGCGCGCTGACCGGGACGGCGAGGACGTGACGGGCGCGCTCGCTCGTGATGTTGACGGTCACGGGCGCGGCGTCGACCGCGCCGCCGGCGCGCGGGTTGAACAGGCGCACGCGGAGCGTCACCGTCGCCGGCGCTTCCCCGCCCGGGGACTGCCCACCGCCTTGACCCTGGTTGCCGCTCGACGCGGCACTCGCCACGTGTCCGACCGCCGCGACCACGCCGCGTGCGGTACTGGAGCCGTCCGGCAGGGTGACGCTCACCGCGTCGCCCTCGTGGACCAGGTGCTGAAGCGTGACCGGAAGCGGAGCGCTGACCTGGCGGACCGTGGTCGTCGCATCGATCAGCGGCTGTCCGGGCTGCGGCGTGCTGCCGAGCTTGGCGGCGACGGTCTTGACGCGGACGGGCCCGGGCGCGTAGACGACGTCGCCGGGAGCGAGCGTGCCTGTTGCTGTCGCGCCGCGCGCGGTCTGCCAACGGCGCAGCGCGGCGGCGGTCTGCCAGGTGAAGTGCCGGTCGATCGTGAGGAGCGAGCCGTCGGCGTACCCAAGCCGCACGAGATTCGCCTCGAGCTGGGCGACGTCGGGCCCCGGCAGCACGCCGTTCGACAGCGTCCGCCACTCCGGCCGCTGGCCGAACAGCAACGGGACGGCCCTCCCGTCGACTTCGTAGAGCCGCTTTCCGCGGCGGATGACGGCGCCGGGGGTCGGAAGCCAGGTGAACTGCGCGCCGGCGGTTTGCCCGATGACCGTCACGGCCCCGGCAAAGCCGAGCGTGCCGGGAACCTGGGTGGTGCTCGTCAAGTCGGTGCGGACGACCTCCGCCGTGGTCAATTGCGCCACCGGGGCGCCACCGTCACCTCCGCCGCCGTGGCGGCCAGCGACGATTCCGCCGGCGACCAGCGCGCCCGCCGCGAGGACGATGCCCACGACCGTGGCCGTCCGCCGCCCGCCCCGCCGCGGGACCGCCTGAAGCTCAGCGCTCATCCGTGCCCTCCGAGGCTCGCGAGCGTCGAGGCCTTCAGTTCGGCGTCGATCGCCTCTCGGCAGGCCACCCGAAATGCCTTGAACCCGGGTGAGTCCTTGCCGCCGGTGATCTCGTCGGCCGAGTGGCCGAAGCCATGGCCGGGTGTGTATGGCGACTGGGCGTTCGGATCGTGCATGTTCGGAAGCCCATGCGCCCGTGCGCACTGCGCCGTCTTGACGCCCGCCTGGACCAGCGCCGGCGGGGCAGGCGGCTCGTTGTAGGGGTCGAGGTGGGCGCGCACCATCGACGCCCGGCAGGAGCGCACGACGGCGCTCGCGGTGCTCTCGGGCGCAGCCTGGAAGGAGCGCTCGTCGGTGTAGACGGCGCCGTCGGGCGTGATCACCGGGTCCTGGTAGCCGGGGATGCCGTGGTCGCGGATGCACCGTACAGCCGCGGCGACCGCTTCGGGCGTCGAGCGACCGGGCGGGATGTCCAGCCGCCGCTTGCCCGAGCCGTTGGCGGAGCTCGATGCGGCTCCCGTAGCAGAGCCGGGCGCCGATCCGCTGGTTGCGCCGGAAGCCGTGGCGGGCACGGTCGGCGAGGACGAAGGCGACGAGCCACAGGCCAGCACACCAAGGGCGGATGCGCACACGAGCGCGGCGGTGGCGGCCGACCGGCGGCCGCAAAGAGTGTTGGTCATGCGACGCTGTCTATGCGATGGGCGGTGACAACAGCCCAACACGAATCGTCCAAATGGGGCGGCCGGCGCTGGGCTGCGGCTCGTGTTCATCGTCGTGCGAGAGGCCCACGGCGAAGTCCGTGTTAGACCGCTGTCACCCCCGGTCCAGGATGATGGCCGCATGCGTGTTCTCGTCGTCGAGGACCAGCGGGCGCTGGCCGACCGCATCTGCGAAGGGCTTCGCGATCAGGGCATGGCCGTCGACGTCGTCTACGAAGGCGCGCAGGCGCTGCAGGCGACGGCAATCACGCGCTACGACGTTGTCGTCCTGGACCGCGATCTTCCCCGCGTGCACGGGGACGCCGTCTGCGCGAGCATCGTCAGCGGTCCATCGACGGCTCGCATTTTGATGCTGACCGCTGCGAACACCGTCGACGCCCGCGTCGACGGACTCGAGCTCGGCGCGGACGATTACCTCGGCAAGCCGTTCGCCTTCGCAGAGCTCGTCGCCCGCATCCGGTCGCTCGCTCGGCGCACGCCGTCCATGCCACCCGTCGTCGCGCGCGGCGACCTCGTCGTCGATCGCGTACGCCGGCGTGTGGGCCGCGCGGATCGCCCGATTGCGCTGTCCCGCAAGGAGTTCGGCGTCCTCGAGGCGCTGCTCGACGCCGACGGCGCGGTGATGAGCGCTGAGGAGCTGCTCGAACGCGTCTGGGACGCCAACGCTGACCCCTTCACGAACACCGTGTCGGTGACGATCGGCCGGCTACGACGCAAGCTGGGCGAGCCGCAGGTGATCGAGACGGTCGTTGGCAGCGGATACCGGCTGTGACGTTTGCGGGACTGACCGCGGCGGCGCGGGCCGCGGCGGCGCGGCGGACCGTGCGGTTGCGCCTCACACTGCTGTACACGGCGCTGTTCGTGACCGCCGGCGCCGCCCTGCTTGGCGTGACGTACGGTCTGGTGGCTCGCTCGCTCCCCGCCAACCCGGCCAGCACGCGTGCCGGCGTCACCGACCCGTCGCCCCCCTTCAAATCCACCGATCCGGCGGCGGCGACTGTGGCGGACGCCTGCCGCTCCTCGATCGACCGGGCAGCGTGCAAGCGCGCGATCGCCGACGGGCTGCCTAAGGGTCTGGAGGCCGCCTGCCAGTCCCCGATCGATCCCGGGCTACAGCGGAAATGCCAGCTCGCGTTCGCCACGGGGCTCAGCACAGGCGCGACCAATCAGCGTGAGGGGACGCTGCGCAAGCTCTTGTTCTACTCGCTGCTCGCCTTGGCCGCGATGACGCTCGTCTCGGCGGGCCTGGGTTGGCTCATCGCCGGGCGGGTGCTGCGCCCGGTCCACGCGATCACCGCAGCCGCGCAGCGCGCCTCGAAGGAGAACCTCAGCGAGCGCATCGCTCTGGAGGGCCCCGACGACGAGCTCAAGCGCCTGGCGGACACGTTCGATGCGATGCTCGCGCGCCTGGACGGCGCATTCGCCGCCCAGCGGGATTTCGTTGCCAACGCCTCCCACGAGCTCCGCACGCCGTTGACGCTGGTGCGCACCGCCATCGACGTGACGCTGGCGAAGCCCGATCGCACCGCAGCGCAACTCGAGACGATGGCCGTCGAGGTCCGAAGCGCGGTAGACCGCTCGGAGGCGTTGATCGACGGGCTCCTGACGCTGGCACGCAGCGAGCGCGCCGTGACGGCTCGCGAGCCCGTCGACCTCGCGGTGATCGCCGAGGACGCACTCGAGCTGGCCGCCGGGCACACCCCCAAGGACTCCGACGTCGCCATCGAGGCCACCCTGGGCGACGCGCCGGCGATCGGCGATCGGGTGCTGCTCGAGCGCCTGGCCGCCAACCTCATCGACAACGCCATCGCCTACAACGTCCCCGGCGGATGGGTGCGCATCAGCACCGGACTCAGGGACGCCACAGCCTTCCTGGAGGTGGCCAACAGCGGTCCGACCATCGCCCCCGAGGACGTCGCCGCGCTCTTCGAGCCATTCCGCCGCCTCGACGGACGCACAGCCACCGGGAAGGGAATCGGGCTCGGACTCTCGATCGTCCGCGCCGTTGCGGCGGCACACGACGCACACCTGGACGTGCGGGCGCGACCCGACGGCGGTCTCGCGCTGGAGGTCGGACTCGCGCACGGCCGATGAGTCGCCTCGCGCACGGCGCGCTCGTCGCCTATCGACCCAGCGCGTGGCGGTCCCCGGTCTGCGCGCGCGGGGCGACGGGCTCATCGCTTCCATGCGCGCGCCGCGCCCCAGAGCGCGCCGGGGTTGACGCGGTCGGGGTGGAGGGCGAGCATCTGGTCGTACAGCTCGCGCGCCGTGTTGGTGGTCTCGGCGATGCGGTCGAAGTCGCGGATGTACCGGCGGGTCTCCTCGATGATCCGGGGATCGTCGTCGCGATCTGCCCGCTTGTGCCCGGCGATCACCGCGCGTGGGTCCAGCGACTCAATCGTGTCCAGCGCGGCGATCCAGTCCCGGCGGCCCTGGGGGCTCGACTCGGCGAGGTACAGGTGAACGTCGTTGTAGGCGGCGTCTCCGGCGACGACGAGGCCGATCGCCGGTACGTGCAGGCAGGTCGTCTCGTCCGTGTCGGTGTGCCCGAGTCCCACCGCGACGAGGTCGTGTCCCTCCAGCCCGATCGTGTTGCTCGGAAGCGGGTCGGCGAGGGCGAGGTCGTCGGGGATCTGCCCGGGGAACCGCGATTTCCAGAAGGAGGCGAGGAACTCCGGCGTGGACCCTCGGCGCATCTGCTCGATGACCGCGGGGACCGCGAACGCTCGCGCGTCCGGAAAGCGATCGAGGATCGTGGCGAGCCCGAACCAGTGATCGCCGTGGCCGTGCGTGATGTAGACCGCCGTCAGGCGCTTTCCGTGGGCTGCAACCCAGTCGGCGAGGTCGCGTGCCTGGCCGACGGTCATCAGCGCGTCGACGAGGACGGCGTCCCGCTGCCCGGCGATCAGCGTTGCCGATATCGGCGACCACCACCGCTGTTCAGCTCCGGGAGGCAGGTCGTCGCTGACCGTCGGCACGGATGGCGCGACGTAGACATCGAACGTGAGTGGGGCGGGTCGGGCTGCCATTGGAACTCCTCTCTGCCTCAGACGCGCTGCAGCAGCGTGCCGGTGCCCGAGCGCGAGCGCGCCGCCGTTGACGTTCACGCGGTCCATGTCGGGGGGCTGGGTTGTCAGCGGCCCTGGAAGTCGAAGGCGGGTCGCGGCCTGCCGGCCTTGAAGGCGTCGACCGCCGCGGGCAGCGTGGCCTTGACGTCCTCGGTCTCGAACAGAGGCAGCGCGATGTCGAACATCGCCTCATCCGCCGCCGCGACGCCGCCCACCGCCCACGCGCGCAACAGCGCCTTGTGCGCGGCGTGGGCGCGGGTGGGACCCTTCGCGACGCGCTGGGCGAAGGCGGTGGCCTCTTCGAGGAGCGCCTCGTCGGCGACGACGCGGTTCACCACGCCGGCGGCGGCCATCACCCCTGCTGGAACCTGCTCGGACGTCAGCGCCCATTCCGCGGCGCGGGCCCGTCCGGCGCGCTCGGCGACGCGGTAGATGCCGCCGAGCAGGGTGACGATCCCGAGCGTCTGCTCGGGGTGGCCGAAGCGTGCCGACTCGGCGGCGAAGATGACGTCGGCGCGCAGCGCGAGCTCGAACCCGCCGCCGAAGCACAGACCGTGCACGGCGGCGACCACCGGCAGCGGCAGCTGTTCGAAGCGGTTGAACACGGACATGTAGCGCTCGAACAGCGTGCGCAGCTCGCGCGCGTCCAGATCCGGCCAGGTCACGATGTCGCCGCCGAAGCTGAAGTCGGGGCCGTCGGCGCGCAGCAGCACGGCGCGGGCGTCGCTGCGCCCGATCGCGTCCAGAGCCGCAGCGAGCTCGTCGGCC
>JAOPZQ010000665.1 GCA_025964075.1 Solirubrobacterales bacterium
CGACCACGAGCTCGAGGCGGCGGAACCCCTTGAGCCCGACGAGGTAGGCCACGGGCTCGCGCGCCTCGCGCCGGCGCAGCAGCGCCTCGAAGGCCGCGAGCTCCACGTCGCTCGGCGAGCGCTCGGCGTCGAGCACGAGCCGCGCCCGATCGACCCCGAGCACGTGGGCCAGCAGCACCTCGGCGTCGAGGCGCGGCGTATCGACGCCCGCGCCGGCGAGCCGGGCCGCCGCCGCGCGCAGCGCCTCAGGCGCTCGTGGCCTGTGCTTCGAGCCGGCGGCGCTTCTCATCGTCCTCGAGCGCGGCGGTGATCTCGTCGAGCTCGCCCTCGAGGATCGCGTCGAGGTTGTGGACGAGCAGGTTCACGCGGTGGTCCTTGACGCGCTTCTCCGGGAAGTTGTACGTGCGGATCTTCTCCGCCCGCTCGCCGGTGCCGACCTGGGCCGAGCGCGAGGCGGCGACCTCGGCCTGCTGCTCGGCGAGCGCGCGGTCGTAGAGGCGGGCGCGCAGCACGCGCATCGCCTTCTCCCGGTTCTGCAGCTGGGACTTCTCGTCCTGCATCGAGACGACGATGCCGCTCGGCTTGTGGGTGATGCGAACGGCGGAGTCGGTCGTGTTCACCGACTGGCCGCCGGGGCCGGAGGAGCGGTAGACGTCGATCTGCAGGTCGTTCGGGTCGATCTCGATCTCGACGTCGTCGGCCTCGGGAAGCACGGCGACGGTTGCCGTCGACGTGTGGATCCGGCCCTGGGACTCCGTCTCGGGGACGCGCTGGACGCGATGGGTCCCGCCCTCCCACTTGAACACCGAGTAGGCGCCGCGACCCTTGACGGCGAAGGTGTACTGGCCCTCCCCCAGGCTCAGCGGCTCGGTCGAGAACCCGCGCCGCTCGGCGTAGCGCGTGAACATCCGGAACAGGTCGCCGGCCCACAGGCCGGCCTCCTCGCCGCCGGTGCCCGGGCGGATCTCGACGATGACGTTCTTGTCGTCGCTCGGGTCGGACTCGACCATCGCAAGGCGGATCTCCTCGTCGAGCCGCTCGAGCCGCTCGCGGGCCTGGGTGAGCGTGGCGCGCATCTCCGGGTCCTCGCCGTCCTCGAGGAGCTCGGCCGCCGTGTCCGCGTCGCCCTGAGCTCGGCGCCACTCGCGCGCGAGGTCGGCGGCGGGCTCGAGATCGGCGTACGCGCGACCGACCTCGGCGTAGCGTTGACGGTCCCCGATCACCTCGGGGTCGGACATCTGCCCGGCGAGGTCCGCGAAGCGGGCCTCGATCTGCTCGACGAGCTGCTCGATCACGCCGACGAGTTTAGGAGCCCGCTCGCACCCAGCCCCACGAGGACGCCGCCGGCCGCGGTGAGGAGGCCCGCGAGCAGCGCGGACGTGCGCCGCCGCAGCCAGTCGCCGGCCCGGCGCACGCGGTCGAGCGCCTCCGGCCCGGCGTAGGTGAGCGCCGCGAGCACGACGAGCAGCGGCAGCACGAACAGCACGTTGTAGAAGACGATGAGGACGACCTGCAGGCCGACGCTCCGGTCCGAGCCGACGACCGCCGCGAGCGCGCCGAAGTAGGGGACCGCCGTCGGCAGCTCGACGGCCATGATCCCGGCGCCGAGGGCGGCGGCCGAGCCCGCGTCGCGGGGCAGCTTCTGCGTCGCGCTCTCGAGCCGGTGGCGGAAGAGCCACGTCCCGACCGCCGCGGCGAGCAGCCCTCCGCCCAGGACGAGCTCGATGATGTGCCGCGCCCGCGGGGTCGGATGCGGGACGGCCGCGAGGAGGAGCTGGCCGGGCCCCAGCGCGACGACGAGGCCGGCGAACAGCGAGACGCCGAACACGGCGCCGGTGAACGCGGCCAGCCGCCGCCGCGGGCTCGGCCCGCTCGCGATGTACAGGGCGGGAGCCAGCGTGGTCGGGTTGATCCCGTCGAGCAACCCGATGGTCCCGACGACGACGAGGAGCTCGATCATCCCGCGTAGCTTGCCCGGAACGCGCGTACGCTGGGTGCGTGCCCGGCGCGCCGTCCGTCCTCGCCGCCCTTGCGTTCACGTTCGGTCCGCCGGCGCCGCAGGTCTCGCTGGCCGATGTCACGTCCGTTCCCGCCGCCCCCGGGCTCGTCACGATGACCGGTTCGAGCGCCGTGGTCGGGAGCGGCCCGCTGCGGCGCTTCGCGATCGAGGTGGAGCGCGGGGCGCGGGCGAACCCCGTCGCGTTCGCGGACTCGGTGGAGCGAACGCTCCTCGATCCCCGGGGGTGGACCGGCGCCGGGCGGCTCGCGCTGCAGCGGGTCGACTCGGGCGTCGTCGACCTCCGCGTCACGCTGGCCACCCCGCGCACGGTCGATCGCCTGTGCTTCCCGCTCCACACCGCCGGCTTCGCCGACTGCTTCAACCGCGGCCGGGCGGTGATCAACATCGACCGCTGGACGCAGGGGACGGTGCCCTACGCGGGCGCCCTCGGCGACTACCGCGACTATCTCGTGAATCACGAATTCGGGCACGGGCTCGGGCACGGTCACGAGCAGTGTCCCGGTCCCGGCCGGCGGTCGTTCGTGATGATGCAGCAGACCGGCACGACGTTCGGTTGCCGCCGCCAGCCGTGGCCGCGGGCCAGCGAGCAGCGACTGCCGCTCGTGCCGCCGCGGATTCTCGTCCTGCCGGGTACCACCCCCGACGACGGAGGAGCGGCGGGCGTCGCCTTCCTCCAGGCGCTCGGCGCCCCCGACCGCCGCCTGGACGTCCGCGTGCTCGCGGGGCCCGCCGACCTCACGCGGGCCGCGCTGAAGCGCGCGGCCGCGCTCGTCCTCCTCGACACGGCCGTCCCCGCCGCCACCGTCCGGCGGTTCGAGCGCGCCGGCGTCGGGGTCGTCTCCCTCGGATCCGCCGCCGGCGACCCGAGCGCCCCGGCCGTGTGCCGGCGGCGGGGCGCGGCGCGGGTCGTCTCCGACGGCGCCGGCTCGCTCGCCACCGACTGGACGACGTTCCCGCACCAGGCTCTCGTCGCCGGCGCCCTGGCGTGGGTGCTCGGTCTCACCGAGCGCCGCCCCTGTCGCTAGCCTCGCGGACGTGCTCGTGCAGGGCGAACGCACGCGTGCCGCGCGCCGGCGCCGCCGGCGGCGGCTCACGCTCGTGCTCACGATGGTCCTCGTCCTCGGTCTGGCCGGCTACGTGGCGTATGCACGGCTCGCCGAGGCCGGCGAGGTGCACACCGGCGACGACGGCGCGCACGGGGCGACCGTCCTCCGCTGGCGCCTGCACTCGCGCTTCGTGCACGCGACGCTCCCCGTGACCGCCGCGGAGCCGCCCGGGGGCGGAGGGGGCCGGCCGCTGCTCGTGTTCCTCCACGGGCGGGGACGCAACGGCAACGAGTCGAACGCGAACTCGGCGTTCTTCGCCGCGCTGGCCGCCCAGGGGGCGCGCGCGCCCGACGTGGTGTTCCCCGACGGCGCCGATCACTCCTACTGGCATGCCCGTCGCTCCGGGCGCTGGGACCGCTACGTGCTCGACGAGGTCATCCCCCAGGCCGTCGCCCGCCTGCACGCGGACCCGAAGCGGATCGCGATCGGCGGCATCTCGATGGGCGGGTTCGGGGCCTTCGACCTCGCGCGCCGGCGGCCGAAGCTGTTCTGCGCCGTCGGCGGCCACTCGGCGGCGCTGTGGCTCACCGCGGGCGCGACGGCGCCCGGCGCCTTCGACGACGGCGCCGACTTCGCCCGTCACGACGTCATCGCGACGGCGCGGGCCCACGGGCGCGCGCCGTGGGGGTCGGCGCAGCTGTGGCTCGACGGCGGCACCACGGATCCGTTCCGCCAGGCCGGCGAGGCGCTCGCCACCGCGCTGCACCTCCGCATGCGCCACTGGAGGGGCGGGCACGACGGTTCCTACTGGTCGGCGCACTACGCGGCGTATCTGCGCTTCTACGCGACGGCTTTGGCGCGCTGCTGAGGGTCGAAAAACGACGCCTCGAGGGAGTGGGTTCGAAGCCGCCGTTGTTGGGCCGTCCTGACGGGCGCAACCGAGCGAACAGCTACGCCACGACTTCGACGCCGAGCAGATCGTCGGCGCTCGCCTCGCCGGGGCGCTCGACCGCGAGCACCGCCTGGAGCGCCGCGATCGCCACCGCGAGCTCAGCGGCGTCGGGCTCGCGGGTCGTCAGCTTCTGGAGCTGGAGCCCCGGGTACATGACGGCGCGCACCCACGGCTTGCCGCGGTTGCGCCCGGCCCACTTGATGAGCTCGAAGGAGATGCCGGCGATCAGGGGCACGCCGAGGATGCGGGTGAGGACGAGCCAGTACCAGGCGGGAAGGCCGATCGGCGCGAAGACGAAGATCGCCACGATCATCACGACGAGCAGGAAGCTCGTGCCGCAGCGCGGATGCAGGCGCGAGTAGAGCGCGGCGCGTTCGGGCGTGAGCTGGTCCTCGGCCTCGTAGGCGGCGATCGTCTTGTGCTCGGCGCCGTGGTACTCGAACACGCGCCGCAGGTCCTTCACCCGCGAGAGGAGGACGAGGTAGCCGAGG
>JAOPZQ010000679.1 GCA_025964075.1 Solirubrobacterales bacterium
TGGTCGCCGCGATCGAGCGAGCGCGGAGCGACCGCGGCGCCGCCCACGTCGCCCTCGCGGGCGGAACGACGCCGCGGCGCGCCTACGAGATGCTCGCCGCCGACGGGCTCGACTGGTCGAACGTGCACCTGTGGTTCGGGGACGAGCGCTGCGTCCCGCCCGACGACCGGGAGTCGAACTACCGCATGGTCCGCGAGGCGCTGCTCGAGCCGGCGGGGATCCCGTCGGAACAGGTGCATCCGATCGACGGCACCGCCGATCCCGACGAGGCCGCCCGCGCCTACGGCGCCTCGCTGCCCGGCCGGCTGGACCTCGCGCTGCTCGGCCTGGGCGAGGACGGCCACACGGCGTCGCTCTTCCCCGGCGATCCGCTGCTCGAGGACCCGGCGCCCGCGCGCGCCGTCGTCGCGAGCAAGCCGCCGCCGCGGCGGATCACCCTCGGCCTCGGCGTCCTGCGCGCCGCGGGCGAGCGGATCATCCTCGCGGCGGGCGTCGGCAAGGCCGACGCGGTCGCGGCCGTCCTGCGCGGTCCCGACCCCGCGTACCCGGCGAGCCTGATCGATGCGGACCTGATCGTCGACGAGGCCGCGGCGGCGAAGGCGACATGAGCGAGGTCCTCCTCATCCGCCACGCCGAGACGGAGTGGAGCCGGAGCGGCCAGCACACGGGGCGCACCGACATCCCCCTCACCGAGCGGGGCCGCGAGCTCGCGCGACGCCTGGCGCCGGTCCTTGCCGGCCGTGAGTTCGCGCTCGTGCTCAGCTCGCCGCTGTCCCGGGCGCGCGAGACGTGCGAGCTCGCCGGCCTCGGCGACCGGGCCCGGACGCGCGACGACCTGATGGAGTGGGACTACGGCGAGTACGAGGGCCTGACCACGCCGCAGATCCGCGAGCAGCGGCCCGACTGGAGCCTGTGGCGCGACGGCTGTCCGGGCGGCGAGACCGCGGCCGACGTCGGCGCCCGGGTCGACCGCGTGATCGCGGAGGTGCGTGCCGTCGACGGCGACGCGGCGCTCTTCGCGCACGGTCACGTGCTTCGGGTCCTCGGCGCCCGCTGGGTCGAGTTCCCGCCCCAGGCGGGCGCGCGGCTCGCGCTCTCCACCGGCGCCCTGTGCACGCTGGGCTACGAGCGCGAGACGGCCGTGCTGTGGCGGTGGAACGAGAGCGTCGTGGCGCCCGGCGCGACGTCCGGCGATTCGCGGGGCACGGGAGCGGGGATGGTGCGGTCATGACCGCCGTCGCGACGCCGAGCGGCGAGCAGCTCGTCGCCGGCCTCGCCGAGTCACGCGAGCGCACCCTCGCGCTCGTCGAGCGCGTCAGCGAGGAGGACCTCCAGCGCGTGCACTCGAAGCTGATGTCCCCGCTCGTCTGGGATCTCGGCCACATCGCCGCCTTCGAGGACCTGTGGCTCGTCCACCGCTACGGCGGCCAGGAGCTTCTGCGCCCCGACCTGATGGAGGTCTACGACGCGTTCGAGACGCCGCGCTCCGAGCGCGGCGACCTGCCGTACCTGCGCCCCGGCGAGGCGCTCGCCTACCTCGAGGCGGTGCGCGAGCGCGCGCTCGGCGTCGTCGAGGCGCGGGGCACCGAGGACGGGCTGCTCCACGAGCTCGTCATCCGCCACGAGCAGCAGCACACCGAGACGATGCTCCAGACGCTGCAGCTCGCGCGGCTCGAGGACTACTCGCTGCCGCTCCCGCTCACCCGTGCCGCGACGAACGGCGCGGCGGTCGGGGACGGCGGCTTGGAGCTCGTCGCCGTACCGGGCGGCCCGTTCGCGATGGGCTCCCGCGCCGAGGGCTTCGCCTACGACAACGAGCGTCCGCGCCACGAGCGCCGGGTGCCCGGCTTCCGCATCGGCCGCACGCCGATCACCAACGCGACGTTCCTCCGCTTCGTCGAGGGCGGCGGCTACGAGCGCCGCGAGTGGTGGTCGGACGAGGGGTGGTCGTGGAAGGAGGAGTACGACATCTCGCGACCCGAAGGGTGGACGACGGACGGGCGCGAGTGGCGCGTGGGTCGACTCGAGCCGCTCGCTCCCGACCAGCCCGTCGTCCACGTCTCCTGGTTCGAGGCCGACGCCTTCGCTCGTGCACACGGCGCCCGCCTCCCCACCGAAGCGGAGTGGGAGAAGGCGGCGACCTGGGACCAGGAGACGGGAGCACCTCGCAGCTACCCGTGGGGCGAGGAGCCCTGGGCCCCCGAGCGCGCGAACCTCGACCAGACGGCGCTCGGCCCCGCACCGGTCGGCGCGTTCGCGAGTGGCGCGTCCCCGTGCGGCGCGCTCGGCATGCTCGGCGACGTCTGGGAGTGGACCGCCAGCGCCTTCGACGGCTACCCCGGGTTTCGCGCGCACCCCTACCCCGAGTACTCGCAGGTCTTCTTCGGCACCGACTACAAGGTGCTCCGCGGCGGCTCGTGGGCCTCTCGCCCGCGCGTGGCGACGCCGACGTTCCGCAACTGGGACTTCCCCATCCGCCGGCAGATCTTCGCCGGCTTCCGCATCGCCCGCGACGAGAGGACCCCCTCGTGACCCCGCACGCCTCCGCCGACCAGCTCATCGTCGAGTCCTTCCTGTCCGAGCGGGAGGAGCGCTCGCTCGCCTTCGACGTCCTCGACGGCCTCACGAAGCCGTTCAAGGAGCTGCCTCCCAAGCACTTCTACGACGCGCGCGGATCGGAGCTCTTCGAGGAGATCTGCGCGCTGCCCGAGTACTACCCGACGCGCACCGAGCGGGCGATCCTGCAGGACCGGGCGGCCTCGATCATGGAGCGCACGGGAGCGGTCGAGCTCGTCGAGCTCGGCCCGGGTGCGCCCGACAAGGCGCGGGTCCTCCTGGACGCCGCGGACGGGCAGGTCGAGCGCTACGTCCCCGTCGAGGTGTCCGAGGCGGCTTTGCGGGCGTCGGCCGAGACCCTCGTCGACGAGTTCCCGGCGCTGCGCGTCCACGGTGTCGTGGGTGACTTCGAGCGCCATCTCGGCAAGCTCCCCACTCCCCTCGGTCCGCGCCTCGTCGCGTTCCTGGGCGGCACGATCGGGAACTTCCCGCCGGGGAGCCGCCGGCGCTTCCTGCGCCAGGTTCGTGCCGTGCTCCGTCCGGGCGACTGGCTCCTCCTCGGCGCCGACCTGGTCAAGGATCCGGCGATCGTCGAGGCCGCGTACAACGACGCGCGCGGCATCACCGCGGAGTTCAACCGCAACGTGCTGCGCGTGCTCAACCACGACCTCGCCGCCGACTTCCCCGTCGACGCCTTCGAGCACGTGGCGTTCTTCGATCCGCGCCACGAGTGGATCGAGATGCGTCTGCGCGCGACGCGTCCCTGCTCGGTGTGGATCGCCGCGCTGAACCTGCGCGTCGAGTTCGCGGCCGGCGAGGAGCTGCGCACGGAGATCTCGGCGAAGTTCACGCCGCGGCGCCTCGAGGCGGATCTGCACGCCGCGGGCATGGAGCTCGACGAGCTGCTGACCGACGAAGAGGAGCTCTTCTCGCTGGCACTGGCGCGAGCCGCCTGACCTGGGGTAGGTTTGGCGGGCATGGGCAGGGCCCGCCAGATCCAGCTTGCGCTCGCCGCCGTCGGGGCCGCCGCGCTGCTCGCCGCGCCGGGGGCGTGGGCGAGCGACTCGATGGGGTCGCCGACGCCGCTGGCGAACGGGGTGGCGGTGACCGAGCCGACCGGGGCCTACGGCGTCGAGACGGGAGAGCAGCACACGGGCGCGCCGTGGATCGACGAGTGCGGCAGCGGCCACCATGTCGGCGCGGCCCGCACGGCGTGGTACACGATCCAAGGCAGCGGCGGCCAGGTGACGATCACCACCGCGGGCTCCGACTTCGACACGACGCTGTTCGCGTATACGAACAACGCGGCCGGCCCCGTCGTGACCTGCGACGACGACAGCGGCGGCGGTACCACGTCGTCGATCACGTTCGCGACGACGGCTGGGACCACCTACGCGATCCAGGCGGGCAGCGCCTGCAACGACCTGTCCCCGTGCAAGCCGCCGCCCGCCGGCGGCACGCTCAAGATCGTCAGCACCCAGGTCGCGCCCAACCACGACCTCGAAGGCGACGGCTTCGTCGGCGCCCAGTTCGGCGGGCCGGACTGCAACGACGGGAACCCGGCGATCCACCCGGGCGCGGCCGACGCTCCCCACGACGGGATCGACCAGGACTGCAGCGGCGCCGACGCGCCCTACCCGGCGCTCGCGGCGAAGAGCACGATGGCGGTGCTGTTCTTCAGCCGGTTCACGAAGGTGGCGAAGCTCGACGTCGCCGGCGCGCCGGCGGGCGCGTCGATCCTCCTCTCATGCTCGAGCAGGAAGCGCGGCTGCCCGTTCACGAGCAAGAAGATCGCCGCCACCGGCGCGCGGTCGCAGAACATCCTCAAGCAGCTGAAGAAGGCCCAGCTCAAGAAGAACGCCGTGGTCACCATCCGCGTGACGAAGCCCGGCTTCATCGGCACCTACGAGAAGTTCACGATCCGCATCCTCAAGCTGCCGAAGAAGCAGACGCTGTGCACACAGCCCGGGGCGTCGCAGCCCCAGGCTGCATGCTCGTAGGCCCGCGCCCCGAGTAGGGTTTCGCGCCATGCGGATCCCGGGCAGCGGAGCATTGGTGGCGGGCGGAGCGTCGGGCCTGGGCGAGGCGACCGCCCGCGCCCTGCAGGCGGCGGGCGCGCAGGTGACGATCGCCGACGTCAACGAGGAGAAGGGCGCGGCGCTCGCGACCGAGCTCGGCGCTCGCTTCGTCCGTGCCGACGTCACCGACGCCGACTCGGTCGCCGCGGCGGTCGGCACGGTCCAGGACCTGCGGATCTCGGTGTGCTGCGCCGGCGTCGGCTGGGCCGAGCGCACGGTCACGAGGCGCGGCCCCCACCAGCTCGAGCCGTTCGAGACCGTGATCCGGATCAACCTCATCGGCACGTTCAACGTCCTGCGCCACGCGGCCGCGGCGATGGCCGAGCGCGAGCCGCTCGCGGACGGCGAGCGCGGCGTGTGCATCCAGACCGCCTCGATCGCCGCGTTCGACGGACAGATCGGCCAGATCTCCTACTCGGCGTCGAAGGGCGGCATCGTCGGGATGACGCTGCCCGCGGCGCGGGACCTCGCCTCCCTCGGCATCCGCGTGTGCACGATCGCCCCCGGGCTGTTCGACACGCCGCTGCTCGCCGGGCTGCCCGAGCCCGCGCGCGAGGCGCTTGGCGCCCAGGTCCCCTTCCCGCGCCGTCTCGGCCAGCCGGCGGAGTACGCGGCGCTCGCCGTCCACATCGTCGAGAACGCCGTCTTGAACGGCGAGACGATCCGGCTCGACGGGGCGCTGCGCATGGCTCCGAAGTAAGTGCCCCCTCACGCAATCACCTTCCAGCCTGGCCCCTGCAAACCTTCGCCTGGCGGCGTCCTCGGAGTCCGTCGTAGCTCCGCTACTGCCGGACTCCTGCGTCCTTGCCACGCTCGGCTTTCGGAGCCAGGCAAGGAACGTGATTGGGTTCGGGAACACTAGTGGCCGAGCCGCTCTCCGCCGCCGACCGGTCCTCCCTCTCCGCGGAGCAGGGCGCGATCAACATGGCGGTGGGAGGGCTCCTCGTCTTCGACGCCGGCCCGGGCGTCACCCGCGCGAGCATCAAGGCCCGGGTGCAGGAGCGGCTGCACCTGCTCCCGCGCCTGCGCCAGAAGCTCGCCGAGCCGGCCCGCGGGCTCGCGAACCCGGTGTGGGTCGACGACCGGCACTTCGACATCGACTGGCACGTCGCCGCCCGCGGGCTGCCGGCGCACGGCGAGGAGGGCGCGCTGGACGCGCTCGTCGGCGAGGAGATGGCCGACGTCCTCGACCGCGGCCGGCCGCTCTGGCGGCTGTTCGTGGTCGCGGGGGTCGGCGGCGGCGCCCAGGTCGGCG
>JAOPZQ010000010.1 GCA_025964075.1 Solirubrobacterales bacterium
ATCGTCTCGAGCTGGCGACGCTCCCGCTCGGACGCCTCGTCCTCGCGGGCGCCGAAGATGCGGTGCAGGCGCGCGACGACCTCCTCCTGGGCGAAGTGGAGCGCGTAGGAGCGGGCGAGCGCGGGCAGGAGCCGGCGCTGCTGCGTGCGGTAGTCGAGCAGGAGCACGTCTTCGCCGCCCCCGGGAGGCGCGAACTGGCGGCGGCGCAGGTCGTAGCGGACGGCGGTCGTCAGCGCCGTCTTCGTCGCGCCCATCGAGCCGCCGGCGATGCTGATGCGCCCCTGCACGAGCGTGCCGAGCATCGAGAAGAAGCGCTTGCTCGCCTTCTCGATCGGGCTCGAGTAGGCGCCGTCGGCGCTGACCTGGCCGAAGCGGTCGAGCAGCGCGTCGCGCGGCACGCGGACGCGGTCGAACGCGATGCGCCCGTTGTCGACGCCGTTCAGCCCGAGCTTGGGGCCGTCGTCCTCGATGCTCACGCCCTCGCACACGTTGCCGTCGGCGTCGCGCAGCGGGACGAGCAACGCGTGGACCCCGTGCTCCTCGCCGCCGACGCGGAGCTGGGCGAACACGGCCGCGATGCGCCCGTGGCACGCGGCGTTGCCGATGTAGTCCTTGCGCGCCTCGGGCGACGGCGTGTGGACGACGAACTCCTGCGCGTCGGCGTCGTAGGTGGCGGTCGTCCCGAGGGACTGGACGTCGGAGCCGTGGGCGGTCTCCGTCATCGCGAAGCAGCCGACGAGCCTCAGCTTCGCGATGTCCTCGAGGTAGCGCTCGTGGTGCTTGCGCGTCCCCAGGTGCAGGACGGCGCCGCCGAAGAGCCCGAACTGCACTCCGCACTTGACGAGCAGCGACAGGTCGCCGAACGCGAGCGTCTCGAACGCCGCGATCGAGCCGCCGACGTTGTCGGCGCCGCCGAACTCGGAGGGGAACCCGCGCGCCGTCCCGCCCTCGTCGGCGAGGGTCTGCAGCCACTCGAGCACCCGCCCGCGGTACTCGCCGATCGAGAGCCCGCGCGCCTCGCCGAAGCCGGGCCGCGCGAGGATCTCGCGGACCTGCGCGCGGATCTCGCGGTGCTCGCCGTCGAGGAAGGTCTGCAGGGTCGCGGCGTCGGTCGTCGTCGTCGTGCTCATGACGCACTACTTCCCGGACGCCGACTCCGCGATGCGCGAGGATGCTGGGAGTGACCGACCTCACTCGTGCCCGCCTCCTCGCCGTCGCGCGCGGCGACGAGCCCGCCGACCTCGTCGTGCGCGGCGCGCGCGTGTTCAGCGCGTTCACGCGGGAGTGGCTCGCGGGGGACGTGGCGGTCGCCGACGGCCGCTTCGCCGGGGTCGGGGAGTACGCGGGCCGCGAGGTGCTCGACGCGGGCGGGAGCATGCTCGTTCCCGGGTTCGTCGACGCCCACGTGCACATCGAGTCCTCGATGCTCACGCCGGAGCGCTTCGCCGAAGTGCTGCTCGCGCGCGGCGTCACGACCGTCGTCGCCGACCCGCACGAGCTCGCGAACGTGGTCGGCGCGCGCGGCGTGCACTGGCTGCTCGACGTCGCCGCCGACCTGCCTCTGCGCGTGTTCGTGATGGCGCCGTCGTGCGTGCCGGCGAGCCCGTTCGAGTCGCCGCGCGGCCCGGTGGCGCTCGAGGAGATCGAGGCGATCCTCGAGCGGCCAGGGGCGCTCGGCGTCGCCGAGATGATGAACTTCCCCGGGCTGATCGCCGGGGATGCGAGCGAGCTGGCGAAGGCGGCGGCGCGCGGCGCGACCCACGTCGACGGGCACGCGCCCGGCGTCAGCGGCCGCGCGCTCAACGCCTACCTGGCCGCCGGCGTGAGCTCCGACCACGAGTCGACCACGTACGCCGAGGCGCTCGAGAAGCGCCGCGCCGGCGCGTGGGTCCTCATCCGCGAGGCGTCGAACGCCCGCAACCTGGAGGCGCTCCTGCCGCTCGTGCGCGAGCACGGGCCCGAGCGCACCGCGTTCTGCACCGACGACCGGGAGGCCGACGTGCTGCTCGCCGAGGGCTCGATCGACTCGATGGTCCGCGCGGCGGTGGAGGCCGGGCTCCCGATCGAGGACGCGCTCGTCCTTTCGACGGCGAACGCCGCCGCGGCGCACGGCCTCCGGGATCTCGGCGCGATCGCGCCCGGCTACCGCGCCGACTTCGCGCTTCACCCGGACGCGAGCTTCCGACCGAGCCGCGTGTTCCGCGACGGGCGGCTCGTGGCGCGCGACGGCGTGGCGGTTCCGGTGCCGATCGGGGAGCGCCCCGAGTGGCTCACCGGGACGATGCACGCCGCCCCGGTCGAGCCTTCGAGGTTCGCCATCCCGGCGACCGGCGCGCCGGTGCGGGTGATCGAGCTCGTCCCCGACCAGCTCCTCACCGGCGCCGCCGTCGAGGCGCCGCGGGTCGAGGACGGCCTCGCCGTGGCCGACCCGGAGCGCGACCTCGCGAAGCTCGCGGTGGTCGAGCGTCACCACGCGACGGGCCGGATCGGCCGCGGGTTCGTCCGCGGCTTCGGCCTCCGGGCCGGCGCGTTCGCGAGCACGGTCTCCCACGACGCGCACAACGTGATCGTCGCCGGCGTCGACGACGCGGACATGTCCGTCGCGGTTCGCCGGCTCGGCGAGCTCGGCGGCGGGATCGTCGTCGTGCGCGGCGGCGCGGTGCTCGCCGAGCTCGCGCTGCCGGTCGCGGGGCTGATGACCGACCGGCCGGCGGACGAGGTCGCGGCGGCGCTCGACGCCCTGCGCGAGGCGGCGCGGACGCTCGGCGTCACGGTGCGCGCGCCGTTCATGGCGCTGAGCTTCCTCGGCCTCTCGGTGATCCCCTCGCTGAAGATCACCGACCGCGGGCTGATCGACGTCGACCGCTTCGAGGTCGTGCCGCTCGAGGTGGGCTACTAGCCGGTGCCGAAGACCCGGTCGCCGGCGTCGCCGAGCCCGGGGCGGATGTACCCGCGCTCGTCGAGCTCCCGATCGACCGCCGCGGTCCATACCGGGACGTCGGGGTGCTCGGCCTCGACGGCGGCGAGGCCCTCGGGCGCGGCGACGAGGCACACGAGCGCGAGCCGCCGGGCGCCGGCGCGCTTCAGCCGGTCGAGCGCGTGGACGGCGCTGCCACCCGTCGCGAGCATCGGGTCGACGACGAACACGTGGGCGTCGCCCAGGCGCGGCGGGAAGCGCTCGTAGTAGTCGACCGGCGAGAGCGCCTCCTCGTCGCGGTACATCCCGAGGTGGCCGACGCGGGCGTTCGGCATCAGCCGGAGGAAGCCCTCGACCATGCCGAGCCCGGCGCGCAGCACGGGGACGACGGCGATCTCGTCGGGCAGCCGGTGGCCGGTCGTGGCCTCGAGCGGCGTCTCGACGTCGACCTCGACGACGGGCAGCTCCCGCGCCGCCTCGACGGCGAGGATCGCCGAGGCCTCGAACAGCGCCTGGCGAAACTCGCCGTGGGAGGTGTCCCGGTCGCGCAGGACCGCGATGCGGTCGGCGAGGACCGGGTGGTCGACGACGATCAGACGCTGGGACACGGGGCGCGATCCTGGCAGGTCGCGCCCCGGCCCGCTAGCCCGGGCGTCCCGGGCAGTCGACGGCCGCCTCCCGGCGCGCTGCGACGCGCACCTGCCAGGTCCGGCCGACCGGGCCGGTCATCGTCGCCCACAGGCCGAGCGCGGCGATGACCACCGCGACGACGATCCCGGCGTGGTAGCCGTCGAGCAGCGCGGTCGCGCTCCCGGGGGCGGCGTTCGACGACGAAACGCCCGCGTCGATCACGGCGGTCACCACCGCGAGCCCGATCGCCCCGCCGATCTGGAACGACGTGTTGACGAGGCCGGACGCCAGGCCCTGCTCGTGGTCGGCGACGCCGCTCGTCGCCGCCATGTTCAGGGGGCCGTAGGCGAGCATGAAGCCCAAGCCGGCGAGGACCATCGTCGGGAGGATGGTCGCCGGGTACGACGAGCGCGTGCCGAGGTCGAGGAAGAGCAGCAGGTAGCCCCCGAGGAAGGCGACCATGCCGGCGACGACGAGTCGCGTCGTGCCGAAGCGGTCGACGAGGCCGGCCATGCGCGGCGCCCCCAACGCGACGATCGCGCCGCCTGGCAGGATCGCCAGCGCGGTGGTGATCGCCGACCAGCCCCGGAGCTGCTGCATGTACAGGGTGGCGATGAACTGGACGCCGACCCAGCCGCCGAACACGGCCATCGCGCCGAAGTTCGCCCGGCGGATCGTCCCCGAGCGCAGGATCCCCAGGCGGACGAGCGGGTGGGCCGAGCGGCGCTCGATCGTCACGAAGGTCGTGGCGAGCGCCGCGACGCCGAGGAACGACAGCAGCGTCCGCGCCGAGGCCCAGCCCGCGGTCGGAGCCGAGACGACCGTGTACACGAGGAGCAGCATCGTCGCGCTGATCGCGACGCCTCCGGCGGCGTCGAAGCGCCGCGGGCCGTCCGCCGCGCTGGCCTGGTCGGGGCGCAGGAGCCGCGGGGCGGCGATCAGCAAGGCGAGCGCGATCGGCACCGGCAGGAAGAACGTGAAGCGCCAGCCGAGCGTGGTCAGCAGGCCGCCGAACACGAGTCCGAGCGAGAAGCCGCTCGCCCCGGTCGCGGTGTAGATGCTCAGCGCGCGGTTGCGCGCCGGCCCCTCCGCGAACGTGGTCGTGATGATCGACAGGCCCGCGGGTGCGGTGAACGCCGCGCTCGCGCCCTTGATGAACCGCGTCGCGATCAGCAGCGCGGGGGAGCTCACCAGTCCGCCGAGCGCCGAGGCGACGAGGAACACTCCCAGCGCGATCAGGAACACGCGGCGGCGGCCGAGCAGGTCCGCGGCGCGACCCCCGAGCAGCAGCAGTCCCCCGTAGCCGAGGATGTACCCGCTCACCACCCACTGCAGCGAGCTGGTCGAGAGATGAAGGTCGGAGCGGATGCTCGGTAACGCGACTCCGACCATGGAGACGTCGAGGCCGTCGAGGAACAGCGCCCCGCAGAGGACGAGGAGGGCGCCCCAGGCGCGGGCGTCCATGCGGTCGGTCTCGGTCTCGGCGGAGGCGGGGATGGCGGCGGCGGTCACGGGCAGGCTCCTTGGTTGCTTGCGGGAGCATTATATGCACATGCAAGGATTGCGCCGACAATAATTGCATGCGCCGCTCGTGAGCTAGAATGGGATGCGGGTCAATGCCAACCTCGAAGCCATCCGCTCCCGCCGACATGCTCGCCGCCTGGCGCGAGCTGAACGCCGCGCACGCGCGGATCTTGGACGCGCTCGAGCACGCTCTGCAGGAACGCCACCGCCTCTCGGTGAGCGAATACGAGGTGCTCCAGCGGCTCGCCGAGGCTCCGGAGCACAAGCGCCGGATGCAGGAGCTCGCCGACGACGCGCACCTGAGTCAGAGCGCGCTCTCCCGGCTCGTCGGCCGCCTCGAGACGGCCGGCTACGTCGATCGCTGCATCTGCGACTACGACCGGCGCGGGATCTGGGCCGAGCTCACCGACGCCGGCCGCGCCGCGCAGGTCGAGGCCGAGCCGACCCATCGCCAGGTCCTCGCCGCGACGCTGTAGCCGCATTCGGACCCTCGAGCCCCGCGAGATGGGCGCCGCGCGGGAAGGCGGTGACGCTCGTGATCACCGAGAGGACCGCGAGCGTGCAGGTGTCCCATACCCTGGCCAAGCGCGACGCGCGGAACCGGGGCGAGGCGACGGCGATGGCGTACCGGCTGGGGCTCACCGCGGCGCATCGGTAGCCTCGGCGTCGCTCAGATGCGCAACGTCGAGCTCAAGGCCCGTGACCCAGATCCCGCGCGAACGCTGGAGCGCTCCCTCGCGCTCGGCGCCGAGGACCGCGGCGAGCTCGTCCAGCGCGACACGTACTTCGCGCGCTCGCGCGGACGGCTGAAGCTCCGCGAGCAGGAGCCGGGCGGGGCCGAGCTCATCGCGTACGTACGCCCGGACGGCGAGGCCGCGCGCGTGAGCGCGTACGAGCGCGCGCCGGTCGGCGACGCCGCGGCGTTGCGGCGCGCGCTCGACGCCGCGCTGGGCACGACGGTCGTCGTCGCGAAGCGCCGCCGGCTCCTCCTGTGGGACGGCGTGCGGATCCACCTCGACGAGGTCGAGGAGCTCGGGAGCTTCGTCGAGCTCGAGGCCGTCGCGCCGGAGGACTCGGACCTCGGCGCGGAGCGCGCGAAGGTGGAGCGGCTGCGTGCCGAGCTCGCGATCGAGGACGCCGCACTGGTGGCCGTCGGCTACTCGGACCTGCTCCTCGACCCGGACGAGGCGCTCCTGCGCGCCGCCGACGCCGCGATGCGCAACGCGTACGTGCCGTACTCGGGGTTCAAGGTCGGCGCGGCGCTGCGGGCGCCGAGCGGCGTCATCTACACCGGCGCGAACGTCGAGAACGCCGCCTACCCGCAGAGCCAGTGCGCGGAGGCCTCGGCGCTGGGCGCGCTCGTGGCGGCGGGCGAGACGGCGTTCGTCGAGGCCGCCGTCGTCGCCGAGCGCATCGACCTCTGCCCGCCCTGCGGCGGATGCCGCCAGCGGCTGTCCGAGCTCGGCGGCCTGGAGACACGCGTGCACCTGGGCCGCCCGGGTGGCCCGCGGCGCACGGTGACGCTCGGCGAGTTGCTGCCCCTGTCGTTCGGCAGCAAGGACCTCGCGTGAGCCACCAGGGCGCCGGTGCGGTGCTGGCCGAGCTCGCGCCCGAGCCGCCACGGGTCGGCATCGTCCTCGGCTCCGGCCTCGGCGCCGTCGCCGACGCGGTCGAGGACGCGGTGGTCATCCCCTACGACGAGCTGCCCGGCTTCCCGCTGCCGAGCGTCGCCGGCCACGCCGGCCAGGTGGCGCTGGGCCGGATCGGCGGGGTGCCCGTCGCCGTGCTCCAGGGCCGCGCGCACGTGTACGAGGGCGGCGACCTCGAGGCCGTCCGCACGCCGGTGCGCGCCCTGTGCGCGGCCGGGGTGGAGACGCTCGTCCTCACGAACGCGGCGGGATCGCTGGTGCCCGACGTCGGGCCCGGGCGGCTGATGCTGATCTCCGACCACATCAACCTGAGCGGCGTCAACGTGCTCGCGGGGCCGAACGACGACGCGCTCGGGCCGCGCTTCCCGAGCCTGCGCGACGCCTACGACCCGGCGCTGCGCGCCGAGCTCCACGCCGCGGCGCGGGACCTCGACCTCCCGCTCGCCGACGGCGTCTACCTGGCGGTCAGCGGGCCGACCTTCGAGACCCCGGCCGAGATCCGCGCCTTCCGCACGCTCGGCGCGGACGCCGTCGGCATGTCCACGGTCCACGAGACGATCGTCGCCCGTCACTGCGGCCTGCGGGTCGCCGCGGTGTCGGCGATCACCAACCTCGCCGAGGGCATGAGCGAGGAGCCCCTCTCCCACGACCAGACGCTGCGCGACGCCGAGCGCGCGTCCGGCGACCTGACCCGCCTGCTGCTGCGGTTCCTGGAAAAAGGGGTCTGACCCCTTTTTCCATGCTGGTTCCCGAGCTCATCCGCCGCAAGCGCTCCGGCGACCCGCTCGCGGCCGAGGAGATCGAGTTCCTCGTAGCGGGGATCGCCGACGGCTCGGTCAGCGACGCGCAGGTCGGCGCGCTGGCGATGGCGATCGTGTGGCGGGGGATGAGCGCGGAGGAGCGCGTCGGGTTGACGGGGGCGATGACACGCTCGGGCGACGTCCTCGACTGGGCCGACGCCGGCCTGCCCGGGCCCGCGCTCGACAAGCACTCGACGGGCGGAGTCGGGGACAAGGTGAGCCTGCTCCTGGCGCCGATCGTCGCCGCGTGCGGGGGCGCCGTGCCGATGATCTCGGGGCGCGGCCTCGGCCACACGGGTGGCACGCTCGACAAGCTCGAGGCGATCCCGGGGTACGACGTCGCGCCGGATCCCGAGCGCTTCCGTCGCGCCGTCGCGCGGGCCGGGTGCGCGATCGTCGGCCAGACGGCGCGGCTCGCCCCCGCGGACCGCCGCCTCTACGCGATCCGCGACGCCACGGGCACGGTCGAGTCGATCCCGCTGATCGTCGCCTCGATCCTCTCGAAGAAGCTCGCGGCGGGCCTGGACGCGCTGGTGATGGACGTCAAGGTGGGCTCCGGGGCGTTCCTGCCCGACCGCGCGAGCGCCGAGGAGCTGGCGCGAGCGATCGTCGAGGTCGCCGGCGGCAACGGCCTGCCGACGTCCGCGCTGCTCACCGACATGGACCGCGTGCTCGGCCGCACGGCGGGCAACGCCGTCGAGGTGCGCGAGTCGATCGACCACCTGACGGGCGCCGCGAGCGACGGGCGCCTGCGCGAGGTGACCCTCGCGCTGAGCGCCGAGCTGCTGGCGCTCGGCGGCGTCGAGCCCGACGTGGCG
>JAOPZQ010000055.1 GCA_025964075.1 Solirubrobacterales bacterium
TCCTCGCGGCGCTCGACGCGCCCGCGGCGACGATCGACCTCGCCGCCCGGCTGGGCGCCTCGCCCGCCGGGGTCTCCGAGCACCTCGGGGTCCTCCGCCGCGCGGGCCTCGTCACGGCTCGCCGGGCCGGCCGCCGCGTCGTCTACGCCCGCAGCCCCGCCGGCGAGGCGCTGCTCGCGGCGCCGGAGTGATCAGGCCGGCGGGTCGCCGCCTCAAGCCTGCGTCGGCGCCATCTCGGGCTCGTCGTCCAGCTTGTGGACGTCGAGTTGCGCGGGGTCCTTGTCGGTCCCGGCGATGACCTCGTCCGGCACCGCGCCCTTGGGGATGAACCCCGACTTCATGCCGAAGTACACGGCCTGGGGGTGGTGGGCGACGATCGCGAGCGTGGACTGCTCGGGCTCGACCGCGTACCCGCCCGAGAGCCGCATGCCGATCGCCGGCGCGTCGAGGAGGCGGAAGACCTTCTCGTGCTCGGACTGGTCGGGGCACGCGGGGTAGCCCCACGAGTAGCGGCGGCCTTGCGTCGGCTCGATGCCGAGGTCGCTGCGCACCCGCGCGTGGAGCCACTCGGCCGTGCCCTCGGCCGTCTGCACGCCGATGCCGTGGACGAAGAGCTGCTCGGCGAGCTCGTTGTCCGCGAACAGGCGGTCCATGACCTCGGTGACCTCGTCGCCCGCCGTCACGGCCTGGATGGCGACCACGTCGCGTTCGCCGCTCGACAGCGGGCGGTAGAAGTCGGCGAGGCAGATCCGGTCGTGGCGCGGCTGGCGCGGGAAGACGAGTCGCTCGAGCTCGCGCTCGGGGTCCTCGGGGTCGAAGACGATCAGCTCGTTGCCGTCCGCGTTGCAGGGGAAGTAGCCGAGGCGCGCGCGCGGGTGCAGGTAGTCCTGCTCGCGCCACATGCGCTCGAGGCGCGGCTGGAAGTCCTCCTCGACGAGCTTGCGCCACTCCTCGCCCTTGACCCCGCGCCCGCCCCAGTGGAGCTTGAAGAGCACGTGCGTGTCGAGGTGGTGGAAGACCTCGTCCATGTCGACCTCGATCTCGCGCGCGCCCCAGAACGGCGGCTTCGGGATCGGGTTGTCGGTGACCGCGGCGGAGCGGACGGACGCATCGTCGGTCGGCGGCGCGTCGTCCTTGACCTCGACCTTGTCGCGCAGCTTCTGCGCGGCCGCGCGCGTGGAGGTGAGCAGCTCGTCGCGCGTCTCGGCCTCGACGAGCTGGTCCATCTTCGCGAGCCCCTCGAACGCGTCCTTGCAGTAGAAGACGCCGGGGTCGTAGATCGCGTCGTCCTCGCGCCCGTGCGGGTAGAGGATGCGCAGGCCGAAGTCCCGGTTGATCGCCGCGCCGCCGACGAGGATCGGGAACTTCAGCCCCTGCTCGTGGAGCTCCTGGACGCACAGCGGCATCTGCTTGGACGTCGACACGAGGAGCGCGGACAGGCCGATCGCGTCCGCGTCGTGCTCCTTCGCCGCGTCGATGATCGTCGAGATCGGGACCTGCTTGCCGAGGTCGACGACCGTGTAGCCGTTGTTGGTGAGGATCGTGTTGACCAGTGACTTGCCGATGTCGTGCACGTCGCCGAACACCGTCGCGATGACGACCGTGCCCTTGGTGTAGCCCTCGATGCGGTCGAGGTAGTTCTCGAGCCGCGCGACCGCGCGCTTCATCACTTCCGCCGACTGGAGGACGAACGGCAGGATGAGCTCGCCGGCGCCGAACTTGTCGCCGACCTCCTTCATGGCGGGCAGTAGCACGCCGTTGAGGGTGGGGACGGCCCCGATCTTCTCGACGGAGCGGTCGATCCAGTCCTCGACGCCCTCCTTCTTGCGGCGGAGGATGTGGTAGTGCAGCGCCTCTTCGGGCTCCATGCCCTCGGTGGGGTTCTCGGCCTCCGCGACCTCCTGCTCGCCCTTGGACTCGAAGTGGGCGATGAAGCGCTCGAGCGCGTCGTCGCGGCGGTTGAACACGAGGTCGTCGGCGAGCTCGCGCTCCTCGTCGGAGATCTCGCTGTAGGGCGTGATGTGGTTGGGGTTGACCATCGCGAGGTCGAGGCCGGCCTCGACGCAGTGGTGCAGGAACACCGAGTTGAGCACCGCGCGCGACGGCTGGCCGACGCCGAAGGAGACGTTCGAGACGCCGAGCGAGGTCTTCACGTCGGGGATCTCGGCCTTGATGCGCCGGATGCCCTCGATCGTCTCGATCGCGCTCGGCTTCCACTCGTCGTCGCCGGTCGTCAGCGTGAAGGTGAGCGCGTCGAAGATCAGCGACTCGGGGTCGAGGCCGTGTTCGTCGCAGGCCAGCTCCTTGATCCGCTGGGCGATCTCGACCTTGCGCTGCGCGGTCTTCGCCATGCCGATCTCGTCGATCGTCAGCGCGATCAGCGCAGCGCCGTGGGCCTTGGCGATCGGGGCGACCTTGTCGAGCTTGTCGCGGCCCGCCTCGAGGTTGACCGAGTTGACGATCGCGCGGCCGGGGATCTGCTCGAGCGCGGTCTGGATCACGTTCGGCTCGGTCGAGTCGACCTGGATCGGCGCTGGCTGGGTGAGCGAGATCCGCTTGACCACCTGGCGCATCTGCTGGTCCTCGTCCTGGCGCTCGGTGAGCGCGACGCAGACGTCGAGCACGTGGGCGCCGCCGGTCACCTGGTCCTCGGCCACGGTGACGAGCCCGTCGTAGTCGTCGGCCAGCAGCATCTCCTTGGCCTTGCGCGAGCCCTGGGAGTTCACCCGCTCGCCGACGAGCGTCGGGCGCGGCTCCTGCACGAGCGGCTCGGCGGCGATCATGCTCGACAGATGCGCCGGGCGGGGCGCGGGTCGGGTGCTCACGGTCGCGGACGCGCAGCGCTCGCGGATCGCGGCGATGTGGTCGGGCGTGGTGCCGCAGCAACCGCCGACGATGTTCACGCCGTAGCGGTCGACGAACTCGCCGAGCACGTTGGCGAGCGGCTCGGGCTCCTCGGGGAAGATCGTCTCGCCGTCCGGCCCCTGCAGCGGTAGGCCGGCGTTGGGGATGCAGTGGACGGGCAAGGGGGAGTGCTCGCCGAGGAAGCGGATCGCGTCGCGCATGTCCTCGGGGCCGGTCGAGCAGTTGAGGCCGATGACCTGGACGTCGAGCGCGCTCAGCGTCGTCAGCACCGCCGAGATGTCGGTGCCGAGCAGCATCTTCCCGCCGTTGGGGAGGAGGCTGACGCTGCACTGGATCGGCAGCGTGCGGCCGGTGAGCGCGAACGCCTCGCGGGCCCCGAAGATCGCCGCCTTGACCTCGAGGATGTCCTGCGCCGTCTCGATGATGATGAGGTCCGAGCCGCCCTCGACGAGCCCCTGGGCCTGCTCGGTGAACACCTCGACGAGCTCGCGGAACGTGATCTGCCCGAGCGTCGCGTCGTCCGAGGCCGGCAGGTAGCCGGTGGGGCCGATCGAGCCGGCGACGAAGCGCTTCTCGCCCGCCGCCTTGCGCGCGATCTCCGCCGCCTTACGGTTGACCTCGAGCGTGTGCTCGCCGAGCCCCCACTCCTCGAGCTTCAGCCGCGAGGCCTGGAACGTGTCGGTCTCGAGCACCTCGGCGCCCGCGTCGATCATCGACGAGTGGACGCCCTCGATCACGTCGGGCCGGTTCAGGACGAGCGCCTCGTGGCACTTGCCCGGCAGCCCGCCGTAGTCCTCGGAGGTCAGGTCGAACTGCTCGAGAGTGGCACCCATGCCGCCGTCGAAGACGACGACTCGGGAGCGGACGGCGTCAAGGTAGTCACGCATGGATCGCCCATGGTACCAGTCTTTGTGCTCAACCTTGACACACCCTTGGCAAGGTTCGAGCCGCGCCCGAACGCCTCTGCCCGTTGCCCATTCGCCTCGCTGAACCCATGCTCCAAGTACCTCCGCACGCCGTCTGGAAAAAGGGGTCAGACCCCTCTTTCCAGAAAATGGAAATAGGGGTCAGACCCCTCTTTCCACAGGACGGTCACGCGTGGGGCGAGGACTGCGCGCGTCCGCCCTAGGACGGGCGTGCCCCGCGGTGCTCGGATCCAACTGCCCGACGACATCTCGCACGTCGTCGCTCGCGGCGTCGGGCACCAGGCGATCTATCGCGACGGTCTCGATCGTCGACGTTTCATGCGGCTCCTGGGCAAGATCGTGCTCGCACGGCGGTGGCGCTGCCTGACGTACTGCCTCATGGGCAACCACTACCACTTGGTCGTCCAGCTCCGCGAGCCGAATCTCTCGGTCGGTATGCAGGAGCTCAACGGCGCCTACGCCCGTTGGTTCAACGACCGTCATGGCCGCGTCGGCCACCTCTTCGAGAGTCGGTACTGGTCGAAGACCGTGCGGCACGAGGCCCACATGATCGGGCTCGCCCGGTACGTCGCGCTGAACCCCGTCCGCGCTGGCGTGGCGCCGACCCCGGCGCAGTGGCGATGGAGTGCACACCGCGCGCTGATCGGGGCGGACCCGGCATGGATCGTCGACGTTGCGGCAACGCTCTCGCACTTCGATGAGGACCCTGTGCGCGGACGCGCCCGCTACGTCGACGCGGTGTCGGGGGTCGAGCCGCCGAGGATCCACGGCGTCGACGTCCTACTCGCGGAAACGATGGCGTGGCCCGAGCGAGGTCGTGCGGTCGTCCGCGCGCATCGCGAACTCGGCTACAGCGTCGCGCAGATTGCCGAGCTCCTGCGCTGCACCGACCGGACCGTTCGGAATTGGTTGGCCAGGGTGGAAAAAGGGGTCTGACCCCTTTTTCCACACTCGCCCTGACGCCAGCCCTACTTGATGAACAGGATCTCGCTGTACTTCGGCAGCGGCCACAGGTCGTCGGCGACGATCTTCTCGAGCGCGTCGGCGGCCGTGCGGACGGCCTCCATCGCCGGGATCACGGAGTCGCGCATGTACAGCGCGTGGTCGATGATCTCGACGTCCTCCGGGTGCTCGGCGTTGGCCTTCTCCAGGCTGTAGATCGCGCTCGTGAGCTCCTCCACGAGTGCGCGACTCTCGGTCTCGAGCTCGCCGAGGCCGGCGGCGCTGAGCATCGCGAGGTGGCGCGCCGCCGCCGGAATCAGCAGCGTGCGGGCGATCGACGCCGCGGTCTCCGCCTCGATGTTGATCTTCGTAACGTACTGCTCGGTCAGCACCTCGAAGCGCGACTCGATCTCGCGGGGGCTGAGGACGCCGTAGTTGTCGAACATCGAGACCGTCTCGTCGCGCAGCAGCTCGGGCAGCGCGTCGGGGGTCGACTTCAGGTTCAACAGGCCGCGGCGCTCGGCCTCGACCTGCCACTCGTCGGCGTTGTTGTCGCCGTCGAAGACGACCTGCTTGTTCTCGGCGTAGCTCTTCTGGCAGACCTTGGCGATCGCCTCCTCCAGCGACGCGCCGCCATTCAGCGCGTTGTCGAGATCCTCGGCGAGGCTGTCGATCGCCTGGGCGACGGTCGTGTTCAGCACGGTGTTCGGGAGCGCGAGCGACATGCTCGACCCGAGCGCGCGGAACTCGAACTTGTTTCCGGTGAACGCGAACGGCGAGGTCCGGTTGCGGTCGCCGCCGTGCATCGGCAGCGGCGGCAGCACCGGCGTGCCGAGGCCGAGGAACGAGCCCGGCGTCGACTCCGCCGTCTCGCCGTTCTCGATCGCGTCGAACACGCGCGAGAGCTCGGCGCCGAGGAAGATCGAGATGATCGCCGGCGGCGCCTCGTTCGCGCCGAGACGGTGGTCCTGGCCCGGCTGCGCCACCGAGGCGCGCAGCAGCCCCTGGTGCGTGTTCACGGCCTGGATCACCGCGGTGCAGAAGAACAGGAACGACAGGTTGTCCTCGGGCGTGTCGCCCGGCTCGAGCAGGTTGGTGCCCGTGTCGGTTCCCATCGACCAGTTGTTGTGCTTGCCCGAGCCGTTGACGCCGGCGAACGGCTTCTCGTGCAGCAGGCAGACGAGGCCGTACCGGCGCGCCACGTTCTGCATCACCTGCATCGTCAGCTGCTGGTGGTCG
>JAOPZQ010000199.1 GCA_025964075.1 Solirubrobacterales bacterium
CTCGGGCGATCAGGCCCACGTCAACTCGCTGCTGCCGCCGCCGGCGTTCGTCAACCCGGCGCCGTGCTCGACCTACTACGGCGAGAAGCTCGCCACCGGCCTGCCGGGCGCGTTCGGTCTCCCCGGCCCGTTTCCCTGGGCGCCCTGCGGCTACACGCCGCAGCAGCTCCACTCCGCCTACGGCCTGAACTCCGTGTACGCCGCCGGCGTCGACGGCCGCGGCGTCACCGTCGCCGTGATCGATCCCTTCGACTCGCCGCGCCAGCTGCAGGACACGAACACGTACTCCGCGCGCCACGGCCTCCCGCCGGCGAACCTCGTGCGGATCACCGATCCCGTCGCCACCTTGATCCCGACGCTGCCCGGCGGGCTCATCGATCCCGACAACGCCTCCCAGGAGGAGACGCTCGACATCGAGGCCATCCACACGATGGCTCCGGGCGCGAAGATCGTCTACGTCGCCTCGGATTCGCTGCTCAACATCAGCCTCCAGATGGCGCAGAACGACGTGGTCGACCACCACCGGGCGCAGATCGTCTCGAACTCCTACGGCGGCCGGACCGACGCCTCGGACTCGAACCAGGACGCGATCTTCATGCAGGCCGCCGCGCAGGGCATGGGCTTCTACTTCTCCTCGGGGGACGCCGGCGACGAGACGCTCGACCCGAACGGTCCCGGCGACCGCGAGACCGCCGCGCTCGCGAACAACCCGTGGGTGACCACGGTCGGCGGGACGAGCATGGCGATCAACGCCCGCGGCGGCGTCGACTGGCAGACCTACTGGGGCAACTACACCTCGACGCTGACGAACGGCGCCTGGGCGCCGACCCCGCCCGGCAACTACTACGCGGGTGGCGGCGGCGGCACGAGCCAGGCCTACGGCCAGCCGGACTACCAGAAGGGCGTGGTCCCGTCGGACCTCGCCAACTACTTCCAGGGCAAGCCACCCCAGTCGGGGCTGAGCGGCGGCCTCACCGGCGCGACGCCGACGCCGCAGGTACCGGGCCGCGTGGAGCCGGACATCTCCATGCTCGGCGATCCCAACACGGGGATGCTCGTCGGCGACACCCAGGACTTCACCGCGTTCAAGAACCCGCTCGGCCTGCAGCTCCCGACCGACGACGTCCACTACGGCGAGTTCCGGATCGGCGGCACGAGCCTGAGCGCCCCACTCCTCGCCGGGCTCATGGCGCTTGCCGACCAGGCCGCGGGCAAGCCGCACGGCTTCCTCAACCCGGCGCTCTACGCCGCCTACAAGGCCGATCCGACGATCGCCCAGGACATCACCGCGCCGGGCGTGAAGCGCGCGGTCGTGCGCAACAACTACACGAACCAGACCGACGCCTCGGGCGGCACGCAGACCGTCCTGCGCGATTTCGCCGACCCGGTGACGCTCCACGACCGCCCGGGCTTCGACGACGCGACCGGCATGGGCACGCCGAACGGGCTGCACTTCCTGCGCACGCTCGCCCCGGGATCCTCGCTCCTGCCCGCCGAGACGGCGGCGAGCACGAAGGCGCGGTTCGCCCGCGTCGGGGCGCCGAGGCGCGTCACCTGCCGGCGCGGCGCCCGCATCGTCTTCCGCCTGCGCGCGCCGAAGGGCGGGCGGGTCGTCAAGGCGGTCGGCTACGTCAACGGCAAGCGCGTGCGGACGCGCACGGGCCGGCGCCTGACGTCGCTGACGCTCAAGCGGCCGTCGCTCGGCCGGATCCGCGTGCGGGTCGTCGTGACCACGGCCGCCGGCACCAGGACGACCGTCCGCCGCACCTACTCCGCCTGCGGCGCCCGCGCCAAGCGCCGCTAGGCGGCGGCGGGCTCGGGCGCGACGCGCAGCCGCACCGTCGTCGGGCCGCTGACGTCGACCTCGAAGCCGTCGCGGGCCCGGGGGAGCGCGCGGCCGTCGACCTCCGCCGCGACGGTGATCCAGCTCGTCGGCGGCTCCATCTCGGGCGAGCGCGCGGCGAATGCGACGAGGCGCTGCGCGGCGAGCGACCAGGTCCCGGCCTGCACCGTCACCGTCGTCGTGCCGGCGATCGGCCGGGCGGCGAAGCCTCCGTGGACGACGCCGCCGACGGGCGCCCACAGGTAGGCGATCCACTCCTCGCGGACCGCCTCGAGGCGATGCGGGGCGAGCGTCAGCTCCAGCTCGTCCGGCCGGCCCTCGCCCTCGATCTCGACGGCCAGCGGCCACAGCGGCCCGTGCTCGTCGAGCGCGAGGCGTACCGGGCCGTCGCGCTCCGCGTCCACCTCGGCGGCGACGACGCCGAGCGCATCGGCGGTGCACTTCGCGAGCAGCAGCCCGCGGGCCGGCGCGCGCGGCGCCTCGAGCGCGAAGCGGCCGTCCTCGCCGGTACTGGCGTCGGCGAGCACCTCCTTCGCCTCGAGGTCCACGAGCAGCACGTGACTCCCCGGCTGCGGGGCGCCGTCGTACAGCACCTGTCCGTCGATGCGCGCCATCAGTGCGGGAAGTAGGTGAACTGCGGGAAGCGCCGGATGAGGGCCTGGTAGTGCGGAGTCCGCAGCTTGTTCGCAGCGCCGCCCGCGCCCGGCGGGTTGTCGAGGGGCGCGGCGCCGGCGGCGGACGTGGACGGGACCGGCACCACGACCGTGTGCTCGTAGAGGAACTCCTGCCCGCGCACGAGGGACTCGTGGCAGCGGGCACGCGCCTCGACGCGCAGGACGGGCTTCGGCGCCGCGGTTCCGGGGACGGTGACGGGCGCGAAGGCGGCGGTGACGTGCGAGGCAACCGTGCCGGGATTGTCGATCATCGTCGTCTGCCCGCCGACCGCCGCGGTCGCGGGATGGCCTGGGCTGGCCGGCGTCGCCGGCGTGTCGGGAACCGAGATGTTCCCGCCGCGCGTCCCCACCGGCTGCGCCCACGCCGGCAGCGCCGCGCCGCCGGCGGGCGTCTGGACGGGCGACTCGTAGAACGGCAGCGTGTTCGAGAACGTGTCGACGTACCAGTTGGGGGCGGTCGCGGTGCCGTACGTGACCGTCCCGGGCTGGCCGAGGTGGGTCAGCGCGCCCGGCGGGATGTAGAAGCCGAGGCTGGCGCCGCCGGTGGCGGCGTCGAAGCGCTCGATCTCCCGTGAGATGAACTGGATCCAGCCGGTGTTCTGGGCGTTCGTGCCCTGGTACTGGAGCGCGTACCAGTTCGCGGTTCCGCCGCCCGAGGCGACGGCCGAGTAGGCGGTGACGGTGCCGCCGGTGACGGCCACCGCGGTCCCGCCCGTGCCGAGCGTCCAGCCCGTCGCGGGCGACGCGGGGCGCGCGGTCGGGCCCACCTGGGTCTCGACCTGGAGGAACGCGAGGCCGCGGCGCACCCGGTGGTTGTCGTCCCAGCCCTGGGCCGTCGCCGCCGCCGCGGCAGCGGTCATCGCCGCGGCGCCCTTGCCCTGGATGAAGCGCAGCCGCCCGACCAGGTCGAGGTCGTTGTAATTGTTGACGAGCAGCGTCGCCCGCGCCCAGTTGCCGGCGTTCACCGCCG
>JAOPZQ010000205.1 GCA_025964075.1 Solirubrobacterales bacterium
GCCTCGTCGCCTCGCCGCCCGTGCGCTGGACGCCGGGCGCGGAGGAGGCGACGCTGGGCGGCCGGCGCGCGCCGCTGACCGACGTCCTGATGGGGCCGGACCGCCCCACCGGCATCTTCGTCTCGAACGATCTCGGCGCGATCGCCCTCCAGGAGTTCATCGACCTCCACGGGCTGCGCGTGCCCGAGGACGTCTCGCTCGTGGGCTTCGACAACGTCAGCCTGTCCGGGCTCGCGAGGATCTCGCTGACGACGGTCGCCCAGCCCCTCGACGAGCTCGCCCGCCTCGGCGTCGAGCGGCTCGTCCACCGGATCCAGCACGGCGGCGAGCGCCGCGCCGACGGGGACCGCCCGCGAGCGACGACGGTGCCGGTGCAGCTCGTCGTCCGCGGTTCGACGGCGCCGCCGCCGAACCGGGATCCTACCCCTGCTGCTCGGTCGGGCGGATGAGCAGCTCGTTGACCGCCGCGCGCCGCGGGCGGGTGACGATGAACGCGATCGCCTCGGCGATGTCCTCGGCCTCGAGCCGCTCGACGCCCGCGAAGCGGCTCATGGCCTGCTCGGCGATCTCCGGGCGCAGGTGGCTCGAGAGCTCGGTGGCGGTGGCGCCGGGCTCGATCGCCGACACGCGCACGTGGCGCTCGGTCACCTCCTGGCGCAGCGCCTCGCTGAACGCGCCGACGCCCCACTTCGTGGCGGAGTAGACGCCGTTGCCCTGTCGCGCCACCCGCCCGGCGACGGACGAGACGTTGACCATGTCGGCGACGCGACGCGGGCCGTCCTCCGCCGCCGCGAGCAGGTGGGGCAGCGCGGCGTGGGCGGCGTAGAGGAGCCCCTTGAGGTTGAGGTCGATCATCCGGTCCCACTCCTCGACGGGCGCGTCGACGATCGGGCCGAGCAGCATCACGCCGGCGTTGTTGATCAGCGTGTCGAGGCGGCCGAGCTCCCGCACGGTGGTCTCGACGGCGGCCTCGGCCTGGGCGCGGTCGGTGACGTCGGTCTCGAGCGCGAGCGCGCGACCGCCGCGGGCCTCGATGTCGGCGACGAGGGCGTCGAGCCGGTCCTTCCGGCGCGCGGCGACGGCCACGGCGGCGCCCTGTTCGGCCAGAGCGCGCGCCGCGGCATCGCCGATGCCGCTGCTGGCGCCGGTGACGAGGGCGACTGTGCCGTCGAGGCGGTCAGCCACTACGCGAGGGCGGGCTCGAGCTCTGCTTCGAGGCGCTTCTTCGGGTAGGCGCCGATCACCTTCTTGGCGATCTGGCCGTTCCGGAAGAGGATCAGCGTGGGGATCGACAGAACCTCGTAGGTCGCGCCGGTCTGCTGGTTCTCGTCGATGTTGAGCTGGACGATCTTCAGCTCGGGTCGCTCGGAGGCCATCTCCTCGAGCACGGGTGCGACCATCCGACACGGCCCGCACCACGGAGCCCAGAAGTCGACGAGCACCGGTTGCTCGGACTCGATGACCTCGGCCTGGAACGTGATGTCGGTGACGGCGGGAAGGCTGCCTGCCATGGGTTCTCCTTAGGTGGAGCGCTTACTTCACGAAGTATAGTGGGTGCCTCAAGCGGCCGGGGGACGCAGGGGCCTACCCTAGGACCGGATGATCACGAACGCAGAGATCGCCGCCGCCCTCGACGAGCTCGGCGACCTGTACGAGCTCGACGGCGCCGTCGTCCACCGCATCGTCGCCTATCGCAGCGGCGCCAAGGCCGTCCGCGAGGCCTCGCGCTCGGTCGGCCAGATGGCGATCGAGGGACGCGCGACCGACCTGCCGGGCATCGGGAAGACGCTTCAGGACAAGATCGCCACGCTCGCGCGCGGCGAGCCGCTGGCCGCGCTCGAGCGGATGCGCGCCCAGTTCCCGCCCGGCCTCCTCGAGATGACGCGGCTGCCCGGCCTCGGGCCCAAGCGGGCGCGCCGCCTCTTCGACGAGCTCGGCCTCGACTCGCTCGACGCGCTGCGCGAGGCCGCCGAGCAGGAGCGCATCCGCGACCTGCGCGGCTTCGGCGAGAAGGCCGAGACGGCGATCCTCGCCGCGCTCGCCGAGACGCCCGACGTCGACCTGCGGCCCCGGTTCGTCCTCGATCGCGCGCTCGCGATCGGGGACGCGATCGTCGAGGCGCTGCGCGAGCGCGGCGGCCCCGAGGCGAAGGTCGAGCTCGCCGGCTCGGCGCGGCGCTGGGCCGACTCGGTCAAGGACCTCGACGTGATCGCCGCCGGGCCCGATGCCGGCGCGCTCGTCGGCGCGCTCACCGGCCTCGAGCTCGTCGAGTCCGTGTTCCACTCCGGCGAGGCCGGCGCCAAGGTCCGGACGCACTCGGGGATGACGATCGACCTCAAGGTCGTCGCGCCCGACCAGTTCGGCAACCTGCTCCAGCACTTCACCGGCTCCAAGGCGCACAACATGGCGCTGCGCGACCAGGCCGTGCGCCGCGGCCTCCACGTCTCGGAGTACGGGATCCTCGACGACTCCACCGGCGAGACGTATCGCTGCGCGACCGAGGAGGAGGTCTACGAGCGCCTCGGCATGGCCTGGATCCCGCCCGAGCTCCGCGAGGGGCGCGGCGAGCTCGAGGCCGCGGCGCGCGGCGAGCTGCCCGAGCTCGTCCGGGTCGAGGACATCCGCGGCGACCTGCACTGCCACACCGTCGCCTCCGACGGCAAGAACACGATCGAGGAGATGGCGGCGGCGGCGCGCGAGCGCGGCTACGAGTACCTGTGCATCACCGACCACTCGGCGTCGCACGGGTTCGGCGACGACGTCCAGCCCGACGAGCTGCGCGCCCAGATCGCGCGCGTGCGGGAGATCGACGCCGGGCTCGAGGGGTTCGACCTCCTGATCGGCTCCGAGGTCAACATCCTTCCCGACGGCTCGCTGGACTACGAGGACGACGTGCTCGCCGAGCTCGACTGGGTCGTGGCGTCGGTGCACACGTCGTTCGGCCTCGGAGAGGACGCGATGACCGACCGGGTGATCGCCGCGCTCGAGCATCCCTACGTCGACTGCCTCGGTCACCCGACGGGGCGCAAGATCGCCCACCGGCCGCCGTACGCGATCGACCTGGAGCGCGTCATCGACGCCGCCGCCCGCACGGGGACGATGATCGAGATCAACGGCAACCCGGATCGCCGCGACCTCGACGACGTCCACGCGCGCGCCGCGGCCGAGGCCGGCGTGCCGATCGTCGTCCAGTCCGACGCCCACCGGACGAGCACCCTCGCCGTCGTGCGCTACGGCATCGCCACCGCGCGGCGCGCGTGGCTGACGCCGGCGCGGGTCGCCAACACGCGTCCGTGGAGCGAGCTCGCGCCGATGCGCAAGCGCGCTCAGGGCAGCATCCGCGGCAGGAGCGCGCGCGCGACGACGTCGTCCACCGCCGCCCGGC
>JAOPZQ010000206.1 GCA_025964075.1 Solirubrobacterales bacterium
GACCTCGGCCGGCAGGCAGCGCTCGACCGCCCAGCCGCCGGCCTCGAGCCCGCGGCCCACGGCGGCGGCCACTTCGGCGGCGCTCAGCGAGTCGAAGTCGTCGGGAGCGAGGAGAACGGTCGCTTGCGGCATCGGCGCCCGAGTCTGCCACGATGCCCCCCGAGGCCATGGCCAAGACCGAGTACGAGTCCTTCGACGTAGCCGGGCGCGAGGTCCGCCTGTCGAACCCGGGCAAGGTCTTCTTTCCGGAGCGCGGGTGGACGAAGCGCGACGTCGCGAGCTACTACCTCGAGCTCTCCGAGCACGTCATCTACCACCTGCGCGATCGCCCGACGGTGATGAAGCGCTTCGTCAACGGCGCCGCCGAGAAGCCGTTCTTCCAGAAGCGAGTGCCGGACTCGGCTCCCGACTGGATCCAGACGGCGACGGTGACGTTCCCGAGCGGTCGGTCGGCCCGCGAGCTGCTGCCCAACGACGCCGCGCATCTGCTGTGGGGCGTCAACCTCGGCGTGATCGACTGGAACCCGTGGCCGGTGCGCGCCGCGGACCCCGACCACCCCGACGAGCTGCGGGTCGACCTCGACCCGACGCCGGAGGCGAGCTGGGACGACGTCCGCCAGGTCGCGATGCAGGTCCGCGACGTGCTGGCGGACCACGGGCTGCGCGGGTATCCGAAGACGAGCGGCTCGCGCGGGATCCACGTCTTCGTGCGGATCCGGCCCGAGCACGACTTCGTCGAGGTGCGCCGCGCCGCGGTGGCGCTGGCGCGCGAGGTCGAGCGCCGCGTGCCGAAGCTCGCGACTTCGAAGTGGTGGAAGGAGGAGCGTCACGGCGTGTTCCTCGACTACAACCAGAACGCGCGCGACCGGACGGTCGCCTCCGCGTACTCCGTGCGCCCGACCTCCGACGCGCGCGTCTCGACGCCGCTCGACTGGGACGAGGTGCCCGACGTCGAGCACGAGGACCTGCGCATCGACACCGTGCCCGCGCGCGTGAAGGAGCGCGGCGACCCGGCCGCCGACATGGACGAGAACGCCGGCTCGCTCGAGCAGCTGCTCGAGCTCGCCGCGCGCGACGAGCGCGAGGGCCTCGGCGACGCGCCATGGCCGCCGAACTTCGCCAAGCAACCCGACGAGCCCCGCCGGGTCCAACCGAGCCGCGCCAGGAAGGAGGAGGCATGATCGTCGAGAGCATCGAGATCGCCCGCCCGCCCGAGGAGGTGTTCGCCTACCTCGACGAGCTCGAGCGCCACCACGAATGGCAGGGCGACGCCGTCAGCTCTCGGCGCGAGACCCCCGGGCCGACGGGCGTCGGGACCCGCGCCACCGACACCCGGAAGGTCCCGGGCGGACCGCGGGACATCACCTACGAGGTCACGGAGTACGACCCGCCGCGGCGTTCGGCGTTCCGGGGCGTCAACGGGCCGGTGCGCGTCGTCGGGCACGTGACCGTCGAGCCGCTCGACGACGGGAAGCGCTCGCGCGCCACGGTCAACCTCGACTTCGTCGGGCACGGGCTGCTCGGGAAGCTCTTCGCCCCGCTGGCGCGGCGTCGGGCGGCCAAGCAGGTGCCGAAGGACCAGCAGGCGCTGAAGCAGCGGCTGGAGAGCGGCGCGGCTACCGCTCCCTGAACGTCACCGCGCGGTCGCCGTCGACCGACCAGCGCCCGCGCCGCCAGCGGATCCGGGTTCCGTCGGCGAGGCGCACGGCCGTCTGCCCCAGCGGCGGCTCGCCCCACAGCGTCGCCTCGAGCGGGCGCTCGGACTCGGGTACGTCGCGCAGGCCGCCGGCCACGTGGAGCGCCGGCAGCGTCACGAGGATCGACCCTTCGCGCACCCAGACGGGGATGCGGTCGAGCGGGGCGTCGGCGACGATCGCCCCGCCGCCCCGGACCGCCGCGCCGGTCCAGAAGTCGCGCCAGCGCCCGCGCGGCAGCGGCACCTCGCGCTCGGTCGCGCCCGCCTCGAGCACCGGCGCGACCCACAGCGCCGGACCGTACCCGTAGGCGTCGGCGACGGTCCACGCCCGCTCGTCGCCGGGGTCGAGCAGGGACAGCGGGCGGATGATCGGGAGCCCGTGCCGGGCGGCGGCCGCCGCGGCCGCGCGGACGTAGGGCACGAGGCGCTCGTGGAGCACGACGTAGCGGCGATAGATCTCGAGCGTCTCGTCGTCGTAGGTCCACGCCTCCTGGGGGAAGCGGCCGTGCGCGTGCATCAGCGGCGTGAAGCACCCGTACTGCACCCACCGGAGCAGCAGCTCCTTCGGGCACCGGTCGACGAGGCGCTCGCCCAGGTAGCCGCCGACGTCGTGCGACCAGTTCGAGAATCCGCTCGCCGCCGCCGCGAGGCCGCTCGCCACGAGGACGCGGAGCGACCAGAAGTCGGAGGCCTGGTCGCCGCCCCAGAGGATCCCCGTCGCCTGCTGGCCGGTCCAGCCCGAGCGCCCGAAGAGGACGCCGCGGCCGGGATGCACCTCGTCGAGCGCGCGCTGCATGCTCTCGCGGTAGAGCCGACCGTAGGCCCACGCGGCGTCGGCGCCGGTGCGCCCGTCGGCGAAGCGCACGTCGGGCGGGAAGTAGTAGCCCTCGCCGTCGTCGGCCTTGATCCCCTCGACCCCGAGCGCGAGCGCGCGGCTCGCCTGCTCGCGCCACCACTCCTCCGCGGCGGGCGAGGTGAAGTCGACCGGCGAGCCGGTGCCCATCCACCAGCGGGCGACGAACGGCTCGCCGTCGCGGGTGACGAAGTGCCCGGCGCTCGCTCCGGGCGCGTAGTTCGGAGCCGGCTCGGAGTGCAGGTGCTGGCTCTCGGGGTCCGGCGGGATCTGCCCGATCGAGGAATCGAGGTTGATCCACGGCGTCACCCAGACGACGGTGCGCACGCCCGCCGCCCGCATCCGCGCGATCATCTCCGGCGCGTCGGGGAACTGGTACGGGTTGAACTCCCAGGTGTTGTACTGCGTCTCCCAGGGGGAGTCGAGGACGATCGCGTCGAGCGGCAGGCCGTGGCGGACGTAGCCCTCGAAGTCCTCCTCGACCTCGGACTGGTGCGCATAGACGTCGCGGCTCTTCCAGTGCCCGTACCCCCACTCGGGGAGGACCGCGGGCGGGCCGACCTCGAGCAGGTAGCGGCGCAGGCGGGCGGCCGGCGTGGGGTCGAGCAGGATGTCGACCTCGAGCGGCCCGGCGCCGCCGCGCGCGGACGCGCCGACGCGATCGGGGCCGAGGTCGAAGCGGACGCCGGGGCCCTCGCCGCGGAGCCACAGCGCGTATCCGCGGCTCGACTGCGCCCACGGCACGGGCGCGTAGTCGCCCTGCGGGATGCCGCCGACCTCGAGCATCTCGGGCGGGCAGTCGGGACCGGTGTAGCGGCGGTCCGCGCCCAGCCACACTGCCCGCCCGGAGTGGTCGACGCTCAGCGCGTGGCGCGCACCGAGCCCGGCGAAGCGCTCGCCGGGCCCCCCCGCGAAGTCGAGGCCGAGGCGGCACGGCTCGCCGTCGGGCGCGAAGCGCAGGCGCACGGTCCCGGGGCCGGGGATCGACACCTCGAGGTCGCCGGCCGCCTCGACGACCGGCCCGACGTCCTCGTGGGGCAGAACGCCCTCGGTGAGCTGCACGAACTGGTCGTGGACCTCGCCGTCCTGCGTCCAGGCGCGCAGGTCGGCGATCACCGTCGCGCCGCGACGGCGGATCTCCACGCGCAGCGGATCGACGGCGACGAGCACCTCGATCCCGTGGGCGGCCAGGCCGGTGTTGGGGCGAACGCCGGTCTCCATCTGGGATCACACAGTTCCACGCGGGGGCGCCTGCTCCGCAGGACGTTCACCGATCGATCACAAGAAGTTCTCCGGTTCGTGACGGCGCGTGCGCCGGAACGCTGACCCACACGTCCGCCCGGCTGACGTCCGCGTCGCCGCCGTGCCCGCGCGCGATCGCCCGCACGATCGCCAGCCCGAGGCCGGCCCGATCGCCGGCGCGGGCCGCGTCCTCGCGGGCGAACGGCTCGAACGCGGAGGACGCGAATCCCGCCCCCTCGTCCGTGACGTGGAGCTCGACCAGCGCGCCCGACGCCACCGCCCTCAGGCGCACCTCGCCCTCGCCGTGATGCAGCGCGTTGTCCACGAGGTTGCCGAGCGCCTGCTCGAGGCGCAGCGGGTCGCCGAGGATCCACTGCTCGGACGCCTCGGCGATCACCGGTCGCGGCGTCGTGCGCGCGTAGCGCTCCGCCACCCGGGTGAGCAGCTCGCCGGCCGGCAGCGGAACCGGGCGCACGGGCAGGCGCCCGTCCTCGGCGCGGGCGAGCACGAGCAGATCCTCCGCGAGGCTCGCGAGCCGGGTGACCTCCTCGCGCAGGGAGGCCACGGCGGTGTCGAGCTCGACGCCGGTCGGGCGCTCCTGGGCCATCAGGTCGAGCTCCGTGCGGAGCATCGCGAGCGGCGTGCGCAGCTCGTGGCTCGCGTCGGCGACGAA
>JAOPZQ010000270.1 GCA_025964075.1 Solirubrobacterales bacterium
CAACAAGTACGAGTGGGATCCGGAGCTCCAGGCGATCAAGCTCGATCGCTTCCTGTTCTCCTCCGTCGTCTATCCCACGGACTATGGGTTCATCCCGGACACGATGGCCGAGGACGGCGATCCCCTCGACGCCATGGTCTGCGTGTCCGAGCCCACGTTCCCGGGCTGCGTCATCCCGGTCAAGGTGATCGCGCTGTTCCGCATGCGCGACGACAAGGGCCAGGACGACAAGGTGCTCTGCGTCCCGCTGTCGGACCCGAACTGGAACAGCATGGAGAAGCTCGAGGACATCCAGCTGAACCTCCGGGACGAGATCTCCCATTTCTTCTCGATCTACAAGACCCCCGAGGGCAAGGTGGTCAAGGTCGACGGCTGGTACGACCGCGACGAGGCGCTGCAGGTGATCGAGGCGGCGCGCCGGCGCTTCGACGACATGGGCGCCGACGCTCCTACGAGTCCCGGCGGTCTCTAGGTCGTCATCCCGGTGAACTGACCGCCGGTGACGTTCAGCACCTGGCCGTGGACGTAGTTGGCCCACGGCGAGCAGAGGAAGAACACGCCGCCGGCCGCCTCCTCGGGCGTGCCGGGGCGGCCCAGCGGGATCAGCATCGCCGCCATGCCGCGCAGCTGGTCGGGGATCCCGAGCTGCACCTGCTCGCCGGCGATCTCGGCCACGTTCGTGTCGTCCTTCGACGCGGTCAGGCGGGTCTCGATGTACCCGAACGCGACCGCGTTGACGTTGATCTTGAACTGGCCCCACTCCTTGGCCAGCGTCTTCGTCAGGCCGACGACGCCGGCCTTCCCGGAGGAGTAGTTCGCCTGGCCGGCGTTGCCCATCGTGCCCGAGATCGAGGAGACGTTGACGATCTTCCGGAAGACCTCCTCGCCGCGCTCGCGCTCCTGCTTGGCCGGCTCGCGCATGTGCGGCGCGACCGCCCGGCACATCCGGAACGGGACGACGGTGTGGATGTCGAGCATCTTCTGGAACCACTCGTCGCTCATCTTGTGGACCGGGGCATCGAGCGTGTAGCCCGCGTTGTTGACGAGGATGTCGACCCGGCCCCACGCGTCGATGACCTTCTGCACGAGCTGATCGGGCACGCCGGGCTCCGTCAGGTCGCCGGCGAAGACGACCGTGTCGCCGTCGATCTCCGAGGCGGTCTGCTCGGCCACGTCGCCGTCGAGGTCGTTGATCAGCACCTTCGCGCCCTGCGACGCGAGGATCTCGGCCGTGGCGCGGCCGATGCCGCGCGCCGATCCCGTGACGATGGCGACCTTGTCGTCGAGCGCTCCCATGTGCGGTGTCTCCTTCTCGTGTGTCAGCCCTTGCGGCGTGGGAGGATGTCACGGGCGGCGCAGGTTCGGCAGACGGGTGCGCCGGACCCGACGACGGGCCGCCGGCGTCCTCACAGACCGAACGACTTCCCGAGGATCTCCTTCATGATCTCGTCCGTGCCGCCGCCGATCGGGCCGAGCCGGGCGTCGCGGGCGGCGCGCTCGATCTCGTACTCGCGCATGTAGCCCGCGCCGCCGTGGAGCTGGAGGCAGGCGTCGGCGGTCTCGAACGCCCCGCGCTGGGTGAAGAGCTTCGCCATCGTCACCTCGCGGAGCGCGTCCTCGCCGGCGACGAAGCGCCTGAGCGCGTCGTAGGTCATCGCCCGCGCGACCTCGATCCGCGTGGCGATCTCGGCGAGGCGGTGGCGCGTCGCCTGGAACTTCCCGATCGGCCGGCCGAACGCGTGGCGCTCGCTCACGTAGCGGAGCGTGCGCTCGAAGACGACCTGCATCCCGCCGACCGCGCCGAGCGCCATCAGCAGCCGCTCCCATTGGAAGTTGGCCATGATCAGGTAGAAGCCCTGGTGCTCGGCGCCGAGGAGGTTCTCCTCGGGGACCCACGCGTCCTCGAAGGCGATGTCGCCCGTGTCCGAGGCGTGCCAGCCCATCTTCTCGAGCTTCGAGGCGTTGATCGTGTCCTGCTGGTCGACGATCAGGAAGGACAGGCCGCGGTGGCCGCCCTCGGCCGTGGTCTTGACCGCGGTGACGTAGAAGTCGGCGCGCACGCCGTTGGTGATGAACGTCTTCGCGCCCCGGACGAGGAAGCCGCCGTCGACGCGCTCGGCGCCCGTGCGGATCGCCGCCACGTCCGAGCCGGCGTCCGGCTCGGTGATCGCCAGCGCGCCGATCTTCTCTCCCTTGATCGCCGGCACGAGATAGCGCTGCTTCTGGTCCTCGGTCCCGAACTTCCAGATCGGCGGCGTCGCGATGCCGATGTGTGCGCCGATCCCCGCCGCGAGACCGCCGGAGCCGCACCGGGCGAGCTCCTCGGTGAAGACGGCGTCGGCGACGTAGCCGCCGCCCTGGCCGCCGTACTGCTCGGGGTACTTGAGGCCGAGGTACCCCTGGGCCGCGAGGCCGTCGAACACGTCGTTCGGAAACCACCGCGCCGCCTCCCATTCCGCCGCGTGCGGGTAGAGCTCGCGCTCCACGTACCGGCGCACGACCGCCCGGAACTCCTCGTGCTCCTCGGTGAACGGCGGCAGCGGTCGGCGCGGGCCGGAGAACGGCGCGGGGACGGCGGTCATGCGCGCAGCGTAGACCCCGCTAGCGTTCTGGGCATGCCCTCCGATTGGCCGACGCTGACCCCCGGCGCGTGGAACGCGACCCGCGACACGCTGCACGCGCACACCCAGGTCCTCGGGAAGCTGGCGGCGACGCTCGCCCCGCCCGAGCCGCAGCTCCAGCACGCGGCGCTGCGCGTGAGCGCCCGGGGCTGGGAGACGCTGCCTCTCCCGGCGCCGGACGGCTCCGGCGCCCTCGTCGTCGCGCTCGACCTCCACGCCCACGAGGCGGTGGCCGAGCACTCCGACGGACGCGCCGAGCGGGTGCCGCTCACCCCGGACCGCCCGGTCGGGGAGGTGACGCGCGAGCTCCTGGCGGCGGTCGGCGGGCTCGGCGGCCCGGTCGAGATCGACCCGACGCCGCAGGAGGTCGCCTGGACCGTGCCGCTCGACGAAGACGAGGAGCACGCGACCTACGACGCGAGCCACGTCGCGCGGTACTTCGCCGCGGCGACGCGCGTGGCGCTCGTGCTCGCCGAGTTCCGGGCGCCGTATCGGGGCCGCTCGACGCCGGTCAACGCCTGGTGGGGCTCGTTCGACCTCGCCGTGAACCTGTTCTCCGGCCAGCCCGCCGACCCGCCGTCCGACGACTTCATCATGCGCAACGCGATGGACTCGCAGGAGGTCGCCGTCGGCTGGTGGCCGGGAGACGCCCGCTACGAGAAGGCGGCGTTCTACGCCTACGCGCACCCGGCGCCGAAGGGGTTCGCGGGCGCGACGCTCGCGCCCGACGCGGCCCGCTGGGACGCCGCGCAGGGGCTGTACGTCCTCGACTGGGACGACGTCGTCGCCACCCCGGATCCGCACGCCGCCGCGCTGGAGTTCGCGCACTCCGTCTTCCGCCACGCCTGCATGGTCTGCGAGTGGGACCCCGACCTCGCCGCCACCGCCGAGGGGAAGCCGCCGCCGGTCAGCTAATCGGGGACGTCGGCCCGCACGGGCGCGGTCTCGATGACGCCGAGGATCTCCCGGACGCGGCAGACGAGCAGGCGCTCGTCCTCGACCTCGACCCACACGCCGGCCGAGCGCGGGAAGACGACGTGATCGCCGGGAGCCACCGGCATCCGGAACTCGGGGAGCTCGGGCGGCCCTTCGCCGACGGCGAGGACGATGCCCTCGTTGGGCGGGAGGTCGTTGCCGCCCTGCGGGACGAGGAGCCCCGACTTGCGCATGCGCTCGGGCTCGAGCTCCTTGATCACGACCTGGTCGAACAGCGGGCGAAGGACGTCGGGCATCGCGGTCATTCTGACGCTCACGCCGTACGCTGCCGCAGATGGACGTGATCGACGAGCTCATCGCGAACAACGAGGCCTTCGCGGCGTCCCTCCCGGCGCAGCACCTCGACGTGCGGCCCCGTCGGCGCCTGGCCATCGTGACGTGCATGGACTCGCGGCTGAACGTGTTCGCGGCGCTGGGCCTCCGCGACGGCGAGGCGCACGTGCTGCGCAACGCCGGCGGCGTGATCACCGACGACGTGATCCGCTCGCTCGCGGTGTCGCAGCGGCGCCTCGGCACGCGCGAGGTGATGCTCGTCCACCACACCGACTGCGGCATGCAGGCGCTCTCGGACGACGGCTTCCGCGCCGAGCTCCAGGAGGCGACCGGCGTCGCCCCGGCGTTCGCCATCGAGTCGTTCGCCGACCTGGACGCCGACGTGCGGCAGTCGATCCTGCGGGTGCGCCGCTCGGCGTTCCTGCCGCACCGCGACCTGGTCCGGGGCTTCGTCTACGACGTCGACACCCACGCTCTGCGCGAGGTCCACGTCGACGGTCAGTGAGCGGCGGAGGGCAGCGGGAACAGGTCGAGGAAGCGCTCGACCGCGGGCCGGCTTCCCTCGATCGCGAGGTCGCCCGAGCGCATCGCGTCGGCCAGGGGGCGGTCGTGCCAGAGCACCATCGAGAGCGTGGCGGGGTCGGTCTCGACGATCGCGTCGGGCTGCTCGGCGCTGCCGCGCGCGACGTCCAGGCGCCCCTCGGCGACCCGCGCGCGGAACGTGTGCTCGCCGAGCCGCAGCTCGTAGCTCGCGCTCACGTCGTCGGCGGCCCTCGGGTCGAACAGCGTCTTCAGGGCCAGGACGGCGGAGTCGACGCCGATCCCCGCCTCGCCGTCCGGGAACGGCTCCGTGCTGCCCCACCGGCCGAGGCCGAGGACGACCGGCTCGAGCTCGCGGCCGCGCGCGGTGAGCTCGTAGACGCGGGACGCCGCCGGCGGAGCCAGCTTGCGCCGCTGGACGATCCCGGCGTCCTCGAGCTCGCGGAGGCGCTGGGAGAGGACGTCGGGGCTCAGGTGGGGGAGGCCGGCGCGGAGGTCGGTGAATCGCTTGGGGCCGAGCAGCAGCTCGCGGACGACGAGGAGCGCCCACCGCTCGCCGACGCGGTCGAGCGCGCGCGCAACTCCGCAGCGGTCACCGTAGGTGCGCCTGTTCGCCATGCGCTGAGTCTAGCGCATTGGTCGGACTTCACGTCTTGTTAGTTGGTTTCTCCAACCCTCTGTTAGCTAAGCCGACGTCCGGGCGGAGCGCTACCCGGCTACAGCCCGTACGAGCGCCCGATGACGTCGAGCATGATCTCGTCGGTTCCGGCGCCGATCCGGTTCAGCCGCATGTCGCGCCACACCCGCTCGACGCCGTATTCCTTCATGTAGCCGGCGCCGCCGTGGATCTGGATGCACTCGTCGGCGACCTCGACCGCGATGCGCGAGGCGTGGAGCTTGGCCATCGAGATCTCGCGGACGGGGTACTCGCCGTTGTGGAAGCGCCAGGCCGTCGTGTAGACCATCTGCCGCGCGGACTCGATCTTCGTCGCCATCTCGGCGAACTTGTGGCGGATCACCTGGAACTTGCCGATCGGGCGGCCGAACGCCGTGCGCTCGGTCGCGTACTTGAGCGTCTGGTCGAAGACCCGCTGGGCGCCGGCGTCGCACCCCGCGGCGCCGATCAGCCGTTCGCCCTGGAGCTCCCACATGATGTGGTAGAAGCCCTTGCCGTCCTGTCCGAGGACTGCGGTCGCGGGCACGCGCACGTCCTGGAAGGCGAGCAGCGCCGTGTCGGATGC